>NZ_WQPW01000017.1:0-30797 GCF_018785465.1 Clostridium sp. MCC328 | reverse complement strand
AAAGCAATATTCAGCTAAAATACAGTAACTATGTGGCTTTCAGCCACTTTCACGGCTGATCCGTGAATAATCTAGGATAATCTTTGTACGCAACTACTTCTCCTGTCTTAACGGACCTTCTCAGCATCCCACTCCATTACGGATCCGGTCGCTGCATCAATCGTGAATTCGTATTCCGTTCCACCGTAGATGATCTTTCCTTCATATTCCGGGTGTCCGTCTTCATAATCAAGCTTCCATTCGTAGAGATTCTTGTCTGTTGCACCGCTTACACGGTCAAGGGCTGTTTTCTTTGCATCTGCCTCACTGACCGTAACGTTCCTGCTGTCTGCTCCCATCGTTTTTTCTTCATATGCGGAGCTGATGATCTCTCCGGTGTCTGCCGCAATCTCATAGTCATACTTGGCACCGCCTGCATACCATTCAATGTCATATACCTGACGTCCGTCTTCATAATCAAGCTTTGACTTGGTGATCGTTGCGTCCGCTGCCTTCACTCCGGCATGCTCCAGTGCGATCTTCTGTGCTGCTGCTTCATCCACGGTTCCGGTACCTGTTGCATTCTGTGCCGGTGCAGCGGCTGAGGTCTGTGCCTGGGCTGAGGCTGAACCTGAGGTCTGTGCCGGAGCCGAGGCAGCGGGGTCTGCCGTTTCCGTCTGCGTCCCGGAAGTCTGTGCATTCTGTTCCTGGCTGCTCATTTCCATGACAGCTCCTGTCTGTGCATTGATCGTGTAGGAGTAGGCATACTCTCCGGAAGTAAATTCCACCTTATAGCAGGCCACTCCCGCCACCTCACTTAAGGTCGTGGCTGAAATGTCTGCATCTGCCGCTTCAATATCCGCTGCTTTTAACGCCGCTTCCTGTGCCTCCTCCATAGGGATCATCTGTGTCTGCTCCTTCGTCTGCTCCTGGCTGCTTTGCTGCGGAATACTGGCTGCCGCATTATCTCTGCATCCGGTCAAGGTCATTGCAAGTGCAAATGCCGCTCCGGTAAAAATCCATTTCTTTCTCATACTCTTTCTTATCCCTCCTATCAGATTGGAATGAGTAAAGTGTAGCCGATATCCTGCCAGATTACAAGTGAAATTTTTGTGTACAGGGTATATTTGTAAAAATCTAACAAATATAGTAACACTTGCAATACCGTAAATTGCGCCGCCCATGCCTCTTTTTACAGATTCCCTGATTGTCTCCATTTTGTATAACAAAAGGCAGCCCACTATGGACTACCCTGATAAAAATAAAAAGCAGCAAATCATTTGCTATGTGTAGTGATATTCTATGGAATCAGTACTGTGTATTCATTTATAGAAGAGGATTCCTATCAAAATATATACCAAGATTACTGTTTCTCTCCAGTGAATGTCTTTCTTCTTTAATGTACCTCCAGGACATAACATATCGAATGTGTTCGACATTCAGTTTCATAAACCGACTGCGGACAATTTCTGCTGGACGTTCCTCTGCACCAATGCGAATCAATGGTCGCTTCGTGCAAACTGTTTCAACGATCAACTCCAGAATGTTATCCAACATTTCGGAATCGTAAGGGTAATCCTTCTTCAACAAATCCATACTGAGCTGATCCGAGAAATAATCAAAGTATTCTTGATACCGGTCATTCTCGTCCATCATTCCACCATTTCCGGAAGGAAAGATAGAATCAGTATCACTAAATTCAGTATTTTTAATATCAGTATTATTACATTGTGATTTCGGAAGTTCTTGAGTTGTGATTTCCATTGTTCCAGAATTGTGATTTTCACAATTCAAGAGTTGTGAATCCACAGCAGAGATAAAGTTCTTCACATAGATCAGGTTGGGCTTTCCCAGACCCTGACGCTTGCGTTCAATCAATCCTGCTTTCTTCTCAAGTTCACTGAGCAGCTTGATAGCCTTTTGTTCAGCACAGTTCAGAGCCATCTTCGCTTCGTCGATTGTAAAAATGATATACACTCGACCGTTTTTATCTATCCAACCATTCTTGGCAGACAGGCTCATGCGGTCAAGCAAAATGCCATACAGCATCTTGGCATCGGCAGAAATATTCCAAAACCTCTCGTTCGTGAACAACACCTTCGGAACTCGATAGAATGTGAATAGCTCGGATTGCTGACCGTAAAAATAATCAAAACTCACACGGCTTCACCACTTTCTTTCTGCGGAAAACTTTCTGTTGTCAGTAGAACGCTGCAGAAAGTCGTATCCGTCTTTTCATAAGGACATCGGGCAAAAAAGCAGAAGCGGTATTCCTGTTCATACGCATCCATATCAACGAATCCCCACTTCACGCATAACCTTCTTCGTACACCAACCAATGCACGGGTGATCTCGCCCATAGGGACAGCCATCACATTCCGACTTGGGTTTCGGCGGCAAAGAGATTAAGTAGTAGCAATTATCTCTACCCAGACGGCAACCCTTTCTGCCATTCGTCCAGAAGTAACAGTAATGACAGTCGCTCGGCTTGTCTGCGGCATAAACAGGCTTGCTCAAATAAAACACCTCCAATCTCTTGTATTTGCCCATGGTTTTGGGCATAAAAAAAGAGCGCCTATCCATCCCCAATGCGGGGCAAATAGACGCTCTATGTAGATAACGATATTCAATTTTATCTGCTATAACTGCATGGTACTCAAAACATCCGCCTTTTTTGATTAGCTGGATTTTTGGCACGATTTTGGGGCTAATTAGCAGGAAGGGCATTTTCATTAGCAAGAACAGCCTGTTTTCTGCTAAAAATTAGCTGGCGATTTTGTCTTATAACAACCGTTCGATTCTGGAGGGCTTGTCAAAAATCAAATTTTGGAGTAGAATTCTATCTCATGCAGTGAAAGAGCTTTTTCGTGCCTTTTCATATAAGAAAAGCCGAAAACCCTTGAAAACAAAGGCTTTCGGCGTTGTTCACTGGCGTCCATAAGAGGATTTGAACCTCCGACCCCACGCTTAGGAGGCGTGTGCTCTATCCAGCTGAGCTATATGGACGTGTCTGATATATGATTATAGCCCGACCAAGGTCGAACTGCAATCCCTTATTTAGTTTTTTTGAGGTGACCGTTGTAACGCAACCTTAGGAGGCGCTTGTTATATCCATTTAACTATGGGAACAAATTCCGTATTTTCGGGCTTTTCAGCCTTTCGGTCACGGTAACCAACTTTATGAACTCATCCACTTTCGTCTGGCGAATCCACAGAAACACGCAACTTAAAAAAGCTACGCTATATATCTTAACAAACAACACCCTGAAAGTCAAGACATCAAAGCTTCACTTTACACGAAAAGCTGTACTGAAAAGCTAAAAGCCATCGCGCACAGTCCGTAATCTGAGATTCTGTGCCCTGATGGCTTTTATTTTATAACCTATTTTATTCCCTGTTTTCTTATAATGTCTTCCAGCTTCAGAGTCCCTTGCATCCAGATCTGTCCTTTAAAACGACGGCCCGGCTGTGGTTCACCTAAGAGGTCCTTACTGTTGATGCAGACCACAAACTCCAGATCGTGGCTCTCAATCTTCATACGATAAATTTCCTCTTTTGTGTAAATATTTCGGATTTTTTCAACTTCTTCAATTTCTCCGATGACAGAATACTGGTCACATTCCACTCCGCAAGGCATGAAACAGGAGTCTATAATAGAGTAGAGATCCTCCTTCATGGCTCTTCTGGAAATCTGGGAGTAAAGATCGATATCCTCGATGGTCAAACTCTCCATGGCGTCCTCATCCCCATTTTTTGCGGCCTCAATCAGACTGTTGCGGTTTTTCGCAGCAACCTTTGCCTTTTGGATCTGTTTCTGGCTCTTCTTGATCGGAAGAAGGATCTTTCCACCGATGGACATCCCGGAAAAGCAGACGGAACTAATCTTGGAGTGATGTTCTTTATCCAACATTCTTTCCCTAAATTCCAGAAAATTCTGGATGTAGAAGATCAATGTGATACCGACCTTATTCTCATCCACCATGCCGGAGTAAGTCTCTTTCTCCGTATGTCTCTGAACGGAACACTCTTCCGTGGATCCGATTATATGGCTCTCCTGATACGGGAAGTAAAACTCCCGCTCGAAATTCCCCTCTTCGTTCAGTTCTCCGATGATTGAAATTCCAAGGCCCGGAGCAACTTCTGTACGCATTTCGCAGACATTGCTCTCCTCGTCGACCTGAACACATCGTGTCATTGACGGCTGCCGTTCCAGCAAATCCAGCAATTTTTCAATATCTTTTTTCTTTGTATACATGCTGAAACCAGCTGCACGTAAAAATTTATGCATATGGATCAATAATCTCCTTTATTATCCTCACCGTCGGGATCATATGACAGAGCATCAAAATTCCCGATGGTATCTGTCTCAATCTCAACTTCTTCTACATCGTATGCGTCAGCATACTTTTTTACACGTTCTTTCTCATTCTCACGGCGCTCTGCCTGACGTTTTCTCAATTCCTTCATGCGCTCGCTCTTTTTGCGCTCACTGCTCGGAACCTCGATATCCTGCTCTCCTGAGCCGCTTTTTAACTCTTTCTTCTTGCTGTTTGCGGCCTTTTCCTTCATTGCGAGGCGCTCATCCATCGTCGGACGTTTTACGTATCCCAGCGCCTGCTCCAGCGCTTCCTGCTCTTCACCGCCAAGGAGAACCTCTGTCGCACCTTCCTCTACCTCTTTTAAGTAGATATAACAGCCCTCACGGCTGTGTACAACGTCCAGTATGAAACCACTGTTCTTGTTGTCTAACATTGCGATAACAAAGCTTAGATTGCCGCCCATGCCCTTGAATGCATTGTACTTAACATATCCGAATTTCTGGAATGAGGACTTGATCTGCCTGGAAAGCTGTTTCATTGCATCCTTGCTGGAGCGATCTTTTTCCTGCAGCTCCTCCATCTCATCCATGATATCCATGATCGTATCTTCCAGTGTCTCTGCGTCTTTTCCTCGCATGAAGATATCATATCTTCGGTACAGTTTATTGAGCTTTACAATACAAATGATCACCACGATCAATAACACCAATGACAGGATTGAAAATCCGACGATCAGTACCATTGGATCGATGGGGATACTGTATAACATACTGTTTTCCATTTTCTGTTTTCTGTCCTTCCGTTTGTGTCTGTGCTTTTCGTTTGATTTATTACACTCTTAAAGACTCCATAAGTTCGATCAGACGTTCTAACTCTTCCTGGGAATAATACTCGATCTCGATCCTACCCTTATTTTTATCCTTCTGGTTGATAACGACCTTCGTACCCATGATAGACTTTAATTTGTCTTCCACCTGCCGGTAGATGAGATCGATATCCGGTCCCTTTTCCGGTTTCTTTTCTTTCGGCGGACGGTTCATCATCTTAACAAGTTTTTCCACGTCACGTACGCTTAATTTCTCCTCGATGATTTTTGCAGCTACCTGATACTGGCGTTCACCTTCTTCAAGTCCCAGGAGTGCTCTCGCGTGCCCGCTGGAAATCTTTCCCTCTGCCAGCATATCCTGCACACGAATATCAAGTTTCAGAAGGCGCATGCTGTTTGTGATCGTCGCACGATTCTTGGATACACGATTTGCAATCTCCTCCTGCGTGAGATGAAACTCCTGAATCAGTTGCTGGAATGCCTGTGCTTCTTCGATCGGATTTAAATCAGCACGCTGTACATTCTCAATCAACGCGATCTCCATAGTCTGCTGCTTATCATACTCACGGATCAATACAGGAACATCTGTGACTCCGGCAAGTTTTGCCGCGCGCCAACGACGCTCACCGGCTATGATCTCATAATGATTTCCCTTTTTTTGGACAATCAGTGGCTGTAAGATTCCATATTGTTTGATAGAATCCGCCAGCTCCTGAAGGCTTTCCTCATCAAAATTTTTTCTCGGCTGCTCGCTGTTCGGTTCAATCAGGTTGAGCTTCAATGTCTGCTCTATCGGCTTTTCCACGATCTTTTCGACCGGTTTTTCTACGATTTTCTCGACAATTTTCTCGACCGGCTTCTCGACGATCTTCTCAACAATTTTTTCCACCGGTTTCTCGACGATCTTTTCGACTACGATCGTTTCAGCATTCGTGCCCGTCTTTGCTGTTTTACTGCTGTCCGTCTTTTTCCCTGTTCCATCTTTTTCCGTATTTTTCGTGGTGCCCTGATTTACCATCAGGTGGTCTTTTCTCTCACTTCTGCTCACTTTTTCTGCAGCGTTCTCTTTCGTAGTTGTGACTTCTTCCCCGAAGAACGCGCCTAAACCTTTACCTAATCCACGCTTCGCCATTATATTTCTTCTCCTCTGCTGATGACTTCCGCTGCTAAAAGTCTGTAGCTCTCCGCTCCTGATGATCGGCTGTCATAAAGATTGATCGGCATGCCGTAGCTCGGTGCCTCAGCCAGTCTGACATTTCGCGGAATAATTGTCTTATAAATATTTTCATTCAAGTGTTCTTTTACGTTCTCTACAACTTCCAGAGACAGATTTGTTCTGGAATCATACATTGTAAAAACAACGCCCTCTACTTCCAAAGATGGATTCAGCTTTTTCTGAACAAGATTTACCGTTTTTAATACCTGACTTAATCCCTCCAGGGCATAGTATTCACACTGGATCGGGACAAGAACTGTATTGGCCGCAGTCAGTGCGTTAATCGTGAGAAGGTTCAGGGACGGAGGACAGTCAATGATAATAAAATCATACTTTCCGTCTAACAGTTCCATATTTTTCTTGAGAATGCTCTCCTTTTCTTCCATATCAAGAAGCTCAATCTCTGCTCCGGCAAGGTCCACATCCGACGGCATCACGTCCAGACGTTCCTGCACACTTGGATTGATACACTCATCCACGGTGCATTCTCCCATCAGCAGTTCGTATACAGTATTGTCAATATTTCCTTTTTCCAATCCAAGTCCACTTGTTGTATTTCCCTGTGGATCAAAGTCCACAGTCAACACCCTCTGTCCTGCTTCAGCCAGGCAGGCGGATAAATTGATTGCAGTCGTCGTCTTTCCGACACCACCCTTTTGATTTGTAATTGCAATAATACGTCCCATACCTCTATCCTTTCTGCAGGTCAGCTCTACTTTTATTATCCTGTAATTATTTCGCATATCAGTCTGGTTTAGCTCATTTTAACCATATTTACTGATTTTCTCTATCATTTGAATCTTGATAATCTTTCCCATCCGATCATTAGCGAAACTTAGTATAACACAATTTTTCTTATTTTCCTATTGCTTTACCTTATAAAATTAAAAATGTTTCACGTGAAACATTTTTGCAAATCATACAAGCATCATTTTATGTTTCACGTGAAACATTTATCTTCAGAAACATTTCACATTTTCGCCTGTTGTATCTCATTACCAATTATATTATAATATAATAAGGAGTTGTCAAATAGGAATATAGTCATGAAACCACTATTCTCCTCTCTCAATCCCTTGAAACTGTATTTCTATAACATCATCATCTAAACCCGAGGTGAACTATGAAAGCTAAAAATAAAATCATCACTGCTATTCTCCTCTCAGCCGGTGCAGCAGTCGGAACAGCACTGATTAACAAATATATCAAGATGTCTGCCATTTCAAGAAATCTTCTTGCTCAGCCGGAACCGCGCTGCTATCGTTGGAGACTTGGCAATATCTACTATACAAAAACCGGCACTGGTAAACCACTTCTTCTCGTACATGACCTGACTCACGCGTCCAGCAGCTGTGAGTGGGATTCTCTGATTCCACTTTTAAAAGAACACTATACTGTCTACACCATTGACCTTTTAGGTTGCGGACGTTCAGAGAAGCCAAATTTAACTTACACAAATTTTCTCTATGTGCAATTGTTAAACGATTTTGTGAAATCTGAAATTGGACGCCGCACAAACATTCTTGCTACCGGTGCGTCCGCTCCTATCGTGACAATGGCCTGCGGATACAATCCGGATCTTTTCGAGCAGATGATGTTTATCAATCCGGATTCCCTGCTTTCCTGCAGCCATATTCCGGGGAAATCCGCAAGGTATTATAAGTTTATCCTTGATCTTCCAATCATTGGTACACTGCTCTACAACTTTGCGTCCGCAAGAAGTATTATCTCCAGAACCTTCTCTGAAAGCTACTTCTATAATCCTTATGATGTTAACCCGCATTACATCGACAAATACCACGAGTCCGCCCACCTTGGTGACTCCCCGAAATCCGTCTACGCCAGTGTCCAGTGTAATTATACAAAATGTAATATTACAAAGACTCTGGAAAAAATTGACAACAGTATCTACATCCTCGGCGGCGAAGCTGAGCAGGATATCGATCTGATCATAAAAGAATATACAAAATGTAACCCGGCCATTGAGTCCAGTACAATTCCAAACACCAAACATCTTCCTCAAATTGAGAACCCTGAAGAAGTCAGTTCCACGGTCCAGATGTTCTTCAACTAACACTTCAAATCAGATCTGTTAAAATGTTTCACGTGAAACATTTCTTCGGTGTTTGCAAAGATGCCACTACTTTCTAAACAGTAGCGGCATCTTTTTTGATTTTTTAGTACCTGTTCTGTAGATCTGCGCACTTGCCGCGCGGACCGTAAACTAAGAAAGTATAGACCTGAAAGCACAAGAATCCATCCACGGAGCTGCTCTGGAATGGAATTTGCGCTTAACTGTGAGGGGACTGAACAGTTACAAGTAACTTTTATCAAGAGTTAATTTTCAGAAATTCTTCTTAACTTCAAAAGATGTTGGCGTCTTCTCGACCGAGATATACCACATCGATCAATATTTTATCTTCAGGTCTATCATTTACGACGGCCGGTACATCAAGTACATTATGCGGTACTCCTGCTGTGCATGATAAATCTTTATTCATTACGATGATTCAGTGCATCAATTGCACATATCTCCCGAATAGTCATAAATCTTCCATCAACTCTGATTTATTTACGTGTTACAGGACTCTTGTTAATTTTAGTTTAAAGTTTTCAGTCACATTCTGTCTTGGATAAAAAATTTTGTCGGAAGCCTGCTTATTATAAAGTGCTTTTTTCGTCCAAATCAGCATATAGTGAATCATCATGCTTCTTTGTTTTACAAATATGAAAACCAAAAATGTCATGACTTAATTGTAACAATTTTGGGAATTCTTCAGTTCAGATGTTTCACGTGAAACATTTCCTGACTTTTCTGCTCACCCTTCGAATGTGTAAAAAAAGAACCTCACGATCCATACTCACAAGATCCTGAAGTTCTTTCCTTTTCTTACTATTCTGTTTTTCTTTACTTTAACGGTTCCTTCCCCGGAAGTCCCGCTTTTCTCGGATATTTCTTCGCTGTGATCGCCATCTTCTTTACCGGAACAAAGGTGCGTTCCACGTCCGTCTCCGGAAGAACCTTTACGATAATATCTTTCATCTCTCCGCCAAGCTTCTTCACAGCAGATCTCGCCTGGGCAATCTCCTTGTCAGCTTTTCCGGATTTATACGGGATAAAATATCCGCCCTTTTTCACAAACGGGATACAGTACTCGGAAAGGGTGGACATATTTGCCACCGCCCGGGATACGCAGATGTCGTACTGTTCCCGGTATTTCGCATCGCGTCCGTAGTCCTCGGCACGTCCATGGACAGCCGTAATACCCGTAAGTCTCAGTGCCTCTATCACCTCATTTAAGAATCCCACTCTCTTATTTAAAGAATCAAGCAGTGTGATCTTCAGTCCCGGAAACGCGATCTTTAACGGAATTCCCGGAAATCCTGCACCCGTACCCACATCGATACAGCTGTATTCTGCGGATTCGTCAAGCTTTAACCCAAGCTCCGGCGCAGCCAGAACAAGCAGAAGGCTGTCCACAAAATGCTTCGTGATCACATCGGAAAGCTCTGTGATCGCCGTGAGGTTCATCACCTTATTCTTCTCGATCAGCATCTCATAATATTTAAAAAACTGCTCTTTCTGCTGATCCGAAAGCTCGATTCCAAGATCCGCGCAGCCCTGATCCAATAATTTTACAAATTCATCTGTCATCAAATTATTTCCTTCCCATCTGCTCTAAATGCACCATCAGGACAGAGATATCTGCCGGTGAAACGCCGGAAATTCTCGATGCCTGTCCGATATTCTCCGGCTTATAGAGATTCAGCTTCTGGACAGCCTCTCTTCTTAAACTGTTTACCGTTGTATAGTCGAGATCCGCCGGGATTTTTCTTCCCTCAAGCTTCTTAAACTGTGCCACCTGCTGCTTCTGTCTGCGGATATATCCGTCATATTTCAGATTTATGTCAACCTGTTCCCGCACATCCGCCGGAAGCTCCGGCCTCTTTTCATCTAACTCCGCCAGCATCCCATAATTTAATTCTGGTCTCTTAATGAGCTCCGCCAGTGTACTTCCGGACTTTAACGCCGTACTTCCATGAGTCTCCAGGAACGTCTGAACCTTCTCGTTCGCACCGATATTCGTCTTCTCGAGACGTGCGATCTCCGCCTCAATGGCCTTTTCTTTCCAAAGTACATACTCGTACTGTTCATCGGATACAAGACCGATCTCATGTCCGATCCCGCGAAGTCTGAGATCCGCATTATCCTGACGCAGGAGCAGACGGTACTCCGCTCTCGATGTCATCATACGGTACGGCTCATGATTTTCCTTTGTCACAAGGTCATCGATAAGGACCCCGATATACGCCTGGGAACGATCAAGAACCACCGCGCTCTTCTCCTGCAGCTTTCTCGCCGCGTTCACACCGGCCATAAAGCCCTGAACGGCTGCCTCCTCATATCCGGAGCTTCCGTTAAACTGGCCGCCGGAGAACAGTCCGTCAATATTTTTAAACTCCAGGGACGCCTTTAACTGTCTCGGATTGATGCAATCATACTCAATTGCATATGCATTTCGAACAATTTTGACATTTTCCAGTCCCGGAACCGTCCGGTACATGGCATACTGAACATCCTCCGGCAGGGAGCTGGACATTCCGCCGAGGTACATCTCATTCGTGTAGAGTCCCTCCGGCTCCACAAACACCTGATGACGCTCCTTATCCGGGAATTTTACGACCTTATCCTCGATGGACGGGCAGTATCTCGGACCGGTTCCCTCGATGGCACCGGAGAATAATGGGGAACGTTCCAGGTTGTTCCGGATGATCTCATGGGTCTTCTCATTCGTATACGTCAGCCAGCAGGAGATCTGTTCCTTCTGTATTGACTCCGGATCCGTAGAAAATGAGAACGGAACAACCCGCTTATCTCCAAACTGCTCTTCCATTTTGGAGAAATCGATACTTCTCTTATCCGCTCTCGCCGGTGTTCCCGTCTTAAAACGGTACATTTCGATTCCGTTCGCCTTTAAGGAATCTGTCAGATGGTTCGCCGCCTGCAGACCATTCGGTCCCGTCGGGTTGCTCACATCGCCGTAAATACATCTTGCACGGAGATAAACACCTGTAGCAAGAACCACCGCACGGCACCTATAGACCGCGCCGGAGTAGGTTTTTACACCCACGATCCGCTTTTTCACCGGATAACTGCTCTCCTGCTGCCCCTCATGCTCCTTCTTAAAGGTTCCGTACTCGCCCGGGATTTCCTCCGTGAGGATCTCAGCAACCTCCGCCTGTCGGATCGTCAGATGATCCGTGTTCTCCAGGACGCGGCGCATGGATCTCGTGTACTCCTGCTTGTCCGCCTGAGCACGCAGGGAGTGGACCGCCGGTCCCTTGGATTCATTCAACATCTTCGACTGGATAAACGTTTTATCAATATTTTTGCCCATCTCACCGCCGAGGGCATCCAGCTCACGGACAAGATGTCCCTTGGAACTTCCTCCGACGTTCGGGTTGCATGGCATCAGGGCAATGCTGTCCACGCTGACCGTAAACATGATCGTCTCAAACCCAAGTCTCGCTGCCGCAAGCGCCGCCTCGCATCCCGCATGGCCCGCGCCGACAACTACAATATCATATGTCTCCTCTACTACCGGCATTTTATTTCCTCTTTTCTTGTCAATTCCCTACTGTCTCTTCTATACTCCCAGCGGAATCTCCCATAAAAAACGTTCCGATCCGCCAATTTCTTTCCACCATAATCTTACTTACCCATACAGAACTTGCTGAAGATCTCATTCACCAGGTCATCCTCCACAGACTCCCCGACAATAAGACCTAACTTCTCATAGGCATCCATCAGATCGATCGAATAAAAATCCTCCGGCATGCCGTTCTCTATACTGTTCTCCACCATGGACGTGCTCTCGAAAGCGTCCTTTAAAGCCTTCACATGGCGCACATTCGTGATCATAACCTGGTCGTTGAAGTCGATCTCACCTTCATAGAATAAGGACTTTATCTCCTCTTCCAGGAGGTCGATTCCCGTCTCCTCCTTCGCGGAGATTCCGATCACCTTATGCCCGGACCGCTTCTCCACCTCATCCGCGGATACTACCGGCTCCAGGTCGCTCTTATTTAAGAGCACCACTGACTTCCGTTCCTTAATAAAGTCCATGATCTGATAGTCGTTCTCATCCAGCTTCCTCGATCCATCTACAACGTAGATGATGAGATCCGCCTTCTTCGCCTCTTCCATAGCCCGGGAGACGCCGATCTTCTCCACCACGTCCTCCGTATCCCGGATTCCCGCAGTGTCCACAACATTCAGGCTGATTCCCTGAAGATAGATATGTTCCTCAAGGATATCTCTCGTCGTTCCCGCCACATCCGTAACAATGGCGCGATCCTCGCCAACTAAAACATTCATCAGGGACGATTTTCCGGCATTCGGCTTTCCTAAAATAACAGTCTTTACACCCTCAGAAACCACCCGTCCATTGGAGGAAGAACGGATCAGTTTCTCAAGCTTCTTCTTCACAGAAAGAACAACTTTAAGCAATTTTTCCCCGTATCCGTCCAGGGAAATATGTTCCGGATCGTCAAGCGCCGACTCGATAAAGGCAATCTCATAGATAATCTGTTCTCGGATCTCATGGATCTCCTTCGATACACTTCCCCGAAGCTGGCTCACAGAGGACTGCAGCGCATATTCATTTTTCGCGTTGATCACGTCGATGACCGCCTCCGCCTGGGAGAGGTCGATCCTTCCGTTTAAGAACGCCCGTTTCGTAAATTCCCCCGGCTCCGCCAGTCTCGCCCCGGCCTTTAAGACTGTCTCCAGGATCCGTCTCGTGACCAGCATGCCGCCATGACAATCGATCTCCACGGTATCTTCCGCCGTGTAGCTCCGTGGTCCTCGCATAAGCATCAAAAGGACCTCATCCACAGCCTCATCCCCGTCATAAACGTATCCGTAATGGATCGTATGGCTCTCCGCCTCAGAAAGCTTTTTCTTTCCAGGTTCCCGAAAGACTTTTTCCGCGACCTCAACTGCGTTCTCACCGCTGATCCTCACGATTCCGATTCCTGAATTTCCCATTGCCGTGGCGATCGCTGCAATCGTATCTGTATATTCCATAATCTCCATCCTGTCACTCACGCCTGCTGCCTTAAAACATCAAGCTGAATGATCTTCTATTTTCTGGCTCCGCAAGTCCTGTAAACTCACGGAAATTCACACAATTAGTCACCCTATCATAGCACAAAGGGGCTGCCATAGGCAACCCCCTCTATCACGATATCTGCAACTATTCAGCACCTTCCTGGTTACCTTTGTTTCCAGACAAAATCAGCCATGCGTTCCCGCACAGTGCGGCGCATGGCTGATCTGTGAATTATTATTCCTGACTGCTGCTGCGATAGCTATTCTCAGAACCAGCGATTCTTTCGCGTCTCTCGTATCGCGGTCTTCTCTCTCTGCGCTCTTCCTTCTTTAACGCGATCACAACATGGCGGAACGGCTCCTCACCTTCGCTCTTTGTGAATACGTATTTATCGTTCTGGAGTGCGGAGTGGATGATCCGTCTCTCATACGGATTCATCGGCTCTAAGGAAACCGGACGTCTTGTCCGCTTTACCTTGTAAGCGATATTCTTTGCGAGAGTCTCCAGTGTTTCTTTTCTTCTCTCTCTGTAATTTTCGGTATCCAGCTTGACTCTTAAGTAGTCCTCAGATTCCTTATTTACAACAAGGCTTACAAGATACTGAAGGGAATCGAGTGTCTGTCCTCTCTTGCCGATGAGAAGTCCCATCTCCTCGCCGGTCAGGTTGACATCCATCTCCTTTTCCTCTTCATTCATTTTCACTTCCACATCAACAGCAAGGCCCATTGCATCGAAAACGGAATTCAGGAAATCTACGGCCTTATCGTCAACGGTCTCGATCTTCTTCGCGCGAATCACTGCCGGCTTGGAACCAAAAAGTCCGCCGAGAACTCCGGCACTTCCCTTTTCAACGACCTCATACTGAATCCGATCACTGCTCACACCGAGCTGCAGGGATGCCTGTGTGATTGCATCTTCCACAGTTTTCGCAGTCACTGTAATCATTTCCATAACAGAACCCCCTTATTATTTTCGCTTGTCATGTGCCTCATTGTACTTCTGGACCATCGCTGCCTTGGAAGCGAGACTTCCCGGTTTCGCGTTGGTGTTGTAGTACTTGCTGGACTCCTCGATCTGTTTCGCGATCTTTTCCTTCTTAACTTCCTCAGCAGCTTTTTCCTTCTCCTCCTCAGCCTTGATCGCCTTTAAGGATGCGGTAGCGTTCTGAGTTACCTTAGCCGGCGGAAGTCCCTGTTTTGCACGTTTCTTATTTACCTTTTCCAGGTTCTTTGCGATCATATCGTCGATGTTTACCTTATCCATGTACGCGTTAACGATGAGCTGCTGGATAATTGTAACAACGCTGGTCGCGATCCAGTAGATGCCAAGACCTGCCGGCATCGTGATACAGATGAACGCGGAGAATAACGGCATTGTCGTTGTCATAGTCTTCATGGACTGGGCCATCGGATTCTCTGCATCTGCGGATGTGGACGGCTGATTTCCGCTCATGAGCTTTGTGCTGAACCACTGGGATACTGCCGCAAGAACCGGGATGATCCATGCGAAGGACGGTACCCAGCCCGGTGCCTCTGCCATATTTAAACCGAGGAACGTGTTCATTCTCTCGACAACAGCAGCATTCTGGCCGATCACATCAGAGATTGCCGGGAACAGTGCCTGAAGCTCTCCCCACTGGGATGTGGAGAATTTATAGAGCATGTCTACAAGACGGTTTGCATTTGTGAAATCAAACTTGTCTAATTTTCCGCCGCAGGCGGTTGCGATATTTGTGATTTCCTGTAACTTCTGAGCATAGTCAGCCTGTCCCATCAACGGAGTGACAACGTTGTCGAAATAAACGCGGACAGACGGAACGTATGCCGGAATATTGTAGATGACACGGTACAGTGCAAGAAGGATCGGCATCTGGATCAGCAGTGGAAGGCATCCGCCTGTCATGCTTGTGCCGTACTTCTCGTAAACAGCCTGAATCTCCACGTTCTGACGCTGCATGGACTCCTGATCCGACTTTCCTTTATACTTCTTCTGGATCGCCTGGATCTCCGGATTCATGACAGACATGAGTTTTGTGGTTTTCTGCTGTTTGATCGTGAGCGGTATCATCAGTGTTTTCATTACGATCGTAAACAGAATGATGCACAGACCTACGTTGAACACGCCGAAGCTGCTCGTAAATCTGAAGAGGATGTCCATGACATAGCCAAGGACAGTCGCGATCGGTCCCAGAATGGAACCAGCCTTCGTCAAAACCATATCTTACCTCCTGGGTTTTTTACGGGACTGGATCATAACCGCCTTTTGCAAACGGGTGACATCTCAAAATCCGCCTGCACGCAAGATAAGTACCTTTTATAGCGCCGTATTTTCTGATTGCTTCCATGGCGTACTGGGAGCAGGTAGGCGTATAAATACAGTGAGGGCCGATACAGGGAGAGATAAACTTCCTGTAAATCTTAATCAGACCAATCAGAACCCATTTCATAAACCACTCACTTCGATTCTTTTAAAATGTTATGAAGCCCGCATAAGTGCAGAAAAGCACTCTCAATCTTGTCGAAATTTTTGTCTTTTGCCGCAGCACGTGCGACAACAATGATGTCTTTTCCTTCTTCTAATATGTCCTTATTTAACCGGAAGCTTTCGCGGACAAGTCTCGCGAACCGATGCCTTACAACGCTGTTTCCGACCTTTTTGCTGGCGGAAATTCCGATTCTCGTGTCCTCCCGTCCCGAATCCATCACGTACATGACCAGATATTTGTTTGCGTAGGACTTCCCTCCCCGGTAAACCGTCTGGAAATCCTGATTTTTCTTTAACGAATTGAACCTTTTCATTCAATACCTCTGCAAAACTAAGTCGATAAAGCCGTAAAAATCCCGCATAACAAAAAAGAGCATCCAAAAGTTTTCCTAAACTTCCGGATACTCTCTTGGTTCATTAAGCAGATAATCTAGCTCTACCTTTTGCTCTTCTGGCAGCTAAAACTTTTCTACCGCCTGCTGTTGCCATTCTCGCTCTGAAACCATGAACTCTTTTTCTCTGAGTGTTCTTCGGCTGAAATGTCATCTTCATAAACCCGGCACCTCCTCTTACTCTAAATTCAAGTACCTTCTCATGTACATATAAACTAAGACATATTGAAGCATCGTATCGATTATATAAAAATTGCCGCCCTTCGTCAAGACTAAATTTCAAAAAAATCCTTAAAACATGGGGATTTCTCCCATATGATTTTTCCTTTTTTTCGCTGTATATCCACATTCTGCTTTTTGCATGGAACGTTACTTTTCGGTCTTTCAGTAATAAAAAAGGGGAACAGCGTTTCGCTATCCCCCATAAAATGTATGTATTGATTTTATGTCACTATATTTAGTATCTCTTCATTATATTATGATGTTGGGGTCAAAAGCTTTTGACCCCTCTGATACCGAATTGCTCTGCACTGCGTGCTCCCGCAATTCTCAAAAACATTCGTAATTCGCTCATTTTTCTTTGAAAAATGGCTACTTACTCATGTTTTTGGCGGGTCCCAAGGTCAAAAATTCTCCTGCAAGCAAGCTTACGTCGAACTTCTGACCTTTTGACCCTGGTATCATATTATAGAAGCTGCAGCGTTATTATTTTCCGCTGCTCTCATTTTTTATACCTGATCTTCTTCCGGAAGCTGCCACACCACGCTTCTGAAAGGTATTCCTATATAACTGGCTCTTTCCGATCAGCCGTTATCTTTCATGATTTTAAACAGAACCTTCGTGATGGCCGTCGTAAGGATACCTGCGACGATCGCCTCCGGGATACCAAATCCCAGGATGATTCCCAGGATCACATCGTAGATGTGCTCCACTGCCTTGTTGGACGCAGCCGCGTAGCTCTGTCCGAAGAAGATATAAATTCCGTTCATGACAAGCAGTGTGTTTGTCATAGCTCCTGCGATACCAGCCACCCAGAGGGCAACGGTCTGGCTGCCTTTGATTCCGTGAGCTGCTTTCATGATCAGCTTATAAACAAAATAAGCAACGATGCCGATGCATACACGCGGCACGATGGCGATCACGGCGCTCCACATGTTTCCGCTGTATCCGCCGATCGTAACGAACGGGCTGAATACGAAGGAGGTCACTCCCGGGGCAATGGTCGCTTTTACAAGGCTGGTCACACCAAATACCAGTCCTAAGTAAGCGCCGTACTTCGGTCCAAGGATGATCGCTCCGATGATGACCGGGACGTGGATGATCGTTGCGTTCATAAAGCCTAACGGAATATAACCGAGAAACGGTACGACCGACATGGCAATGATGATCGCAGTAAAAATCCCGGCGAGGGACATGTCCAGAACTTTCTTTTCAATTTTCATTTTGCAATTCCTCCTGCTACTGTTCTCTTGCGAGATACAATGCAATATAGTCACGTCTTGCATTATACAGTGTTAACCTGATGCAGTCAAATTCTTTCTCTAAAATTTTCCATTTATTTTTACTTTTCAATTTTACTTCCTACAATATAATTCCTGTTGCCGCCTTCTTTCTCCCGATCTCACCCTTTTTTTCTCTCCTGCTGCCTTAATTTTTTTTCGATTTTTCATTTTTCCCTCATATATGCCCTCTCCAACGTCCAGTCCTCTAAAATCGTTCTTTCTTTCCCTTCTGATTTCGGTGTCTTTCTTCCACGGACACAATTTATTGTATTTTTTCTGTCCGCTCCTGGCGCACATCTTGTTATGCAGCTATTCACATGTTTTCCACTCATAATTATCAACTTATCCCCAAATCGTGGATAAGTTGTGGATAAGTCACTGGAAAAGTTGTGGATTTTCACATTTGACATTGAAAATTATTCCGTTTTACGCTAAAATAAATTCAGAGTGGGTTTATATGCTTTTGTGGACAGGTTTCCGCCTTTTCCACAACTATGCACATCGTTATACACATGTTTAGGAGTATGAATATGCTGGAAGAAATCAAAGAGAAATGGGACGAGATCCTCTTAAATATAAAGGAAGAACACGATATTTCAGAGGTGTCCTACCGCACATGGCTGCTGCCGCTGATCCCGGATTCTGTGGATAAAGATATCCTCACGATCCTGGTGCCTGATTCCGCGTTTATCAGCTATGTGAAAAAGAAATATGAGTTCCTGTTGAAAATTACGATCGAAGAAATTACAGGATTTCAGTGCGAACTCGATTTCAAGTTAAAATCTGACGTGAAGGAACCGGAAAAAGAGAACCGTCTGATCAATGTAACCAACAATACGGTCAGTCAGCTTGCTCTCCAAAACGCGAACTTAAATCCGCGTTACACCTTCGATACCTTTGTCGTCGGAAAAAACAACAACCTTGCCCATGCCGCATCCCTTGCAGTTGCGGAATCCCCGGGCGAAATTTATAATCCGTTATTTATTTATGGAGGCGTGGGACTCGGGAAGACGCACTTAATGCATTCCGTCGCCCACTTCATCCTGAAAAATAACCCGAGCGCAAAGATTCTGTACGTGACATCCGAGAAATTTACAAACGAACTGATCGACGCGATCCGAAACAAAAACAACGTTTCCACCACGGAATTCCGTGAAAAATACAGAAACAATGACGTGCTTCTGATCGACGATATCCAGTTTATTATCGGAAAAGAAAGTACCCAGGAGGAATTTTTCCATACATTCAATGCCCTCTATGAGGCAAAAAAGCAGATCATTATTTCCTCCGACCGTCCTCCAAGAGAAATTGAAACTCTGGAAGACCGTCTCCGCTCCCGTTTCGAATGGGGACTCACCGTAGATATCCAGCCGCCGGATTATGAAACCCGGATGGCGATTCTCCGGAAAAAGGAAGAACTTGAAGGATACAACATCGATAACGAGATCATCAAATATATCGCTACCAATGTAAAATCCAACATCCGTGAACTGGAAGGCGCCCTCACAAAAATCGTTGCTTCCAGCAAATTAAATAATAAGGAAATCAATCTTGAACTTGCAGAGGAAGCATTAAAAGATCTGATCTCCCCGAACGCTGCCCGCGAAGTGACTCCGCAACTTATTATTAATGTAGTTTCTGAGCATTTCGGCATCACACCCCTTGATCTCATCGGCCAGAAACGAAGTAAAGAACTCGTATTCCCACGCCAGATCGTCATGTATCTCTGCGGCGATATGACGAGCGAGTCTCTCCAGAACATCGGAAAAGCTCTCGGCGGCCGCGATCATACAACGATCATTCACGGAACAAAAAAGATTGCCAGCGAATTAAAGACCGACGAGAATTTAAAGAACACGATCGATATTTTAAAGAAAAAAATCAACCCACAGTAAGCTTGTGGATTTTTTCGTGGAAATCCCGTTGAAAATTTGTGGATAAAATGAGGATGATTTTTCCCGATTTTTGCCTGTGGAAAACTCCCGGGTTGTCCTTTTGGATTTGCAGAGTTACCCACAATGGTTTTCACAGAGGTTTTTTCAGGGTTTCATTAGGGTTTTCCCCCTTATAAACAAATTCACACTCCCTACTACTGTTAAGACTAATATCTTTTATATATTTCTTTATTTGTGAACGTTTCTTAAGAAAGGAAGTTATCAACAACTATGAAACTGACATTCCAGAAAACCGCGCTCTTAAACGGTATCAATATTGTTCTCAAGGCAGTTCCATCAAAAACAACGATGCCTATTTTAGAGTGCATTCTGATCGACGCTTCTACTGATGAGATCAAGCTGACTGCCAACGATATGGAGCTCGGCATTGAGACAAAAGTTGAAGGTGATATCCTTGAAAAAGGTAAAATTGCACTGGATGCAAAGCTTTTTTCTGAAATCGCAAGAAAATTATCCGATTCAGATTCCCTTGTAACCATCGAATCTGATGAAAAATTCAATACTGTGATCACCTGTGAGAACTCTGTATTCAAAATTCAGGGCAAAGATGGAGAGGAATTCTCCTATCTTCCGTATATTGAGAGAAATAAAAACATCACACTCTCCCAGTTTTCCTTAAAAGAGGTGATCCGCCAGACGATCTTCTCCATCTCTGTCAACGACAGCAACAAGATGATGACAGGCGAACTTTTTGAGGTAAACGGTGATACACTCCGAGTCGTTTCTCTCGACGGACATCGTATGGCAATTCGTAAAATTGTATTAAAAGATGAATATGAAAGCACAAAAGTCATCGTTCCGGGAAAAACTTTGAACGAAATCAGTAAAATTCTCACCGGTGACAACGAAAAAGAGGTCCAGATCTTCTTCGGAGCGAACCATATTCTCTTCGAATTTGATGATACGATCGTAGTTTCCCGCCTGATCGAGGGCGAATATTTCAAAGTAGACCAGATGCTTTCCAGCGATTATGCCACAAAAGTGTCTCTGAATAAGAAAGATTTCCTGGACAGCATCGAGAGAGCTATCATTTTAATCCGCGAAAATGACAAAAAACCGATCATTCTGAACATTGAAGACTCAAAAATGAGCCTGAAATTAAATTCCAGCTTCGGTACCATGAACGCGGAGATCCTGATCCATAAAACAGGACAGGATCTGATGATCGGATTCAACCCGAAATTCTTAAGTGATGCGCTGCGGATCATTGATGATGAGGAAGTTACCCTCTATATGATGAATGCGAAATCTCCGTGTTTCATCAAAGATGAGGATGAGAGCTACATTTATCTGATCCTGCCGGTAAACTTTAACGCCGCTGCGATCTAAAATCAGATGAAATTTCCCCGAAGTTCCGGTAAAATCCGGGGTTTCGGGTCGGTTTTTTCATATATCTGGAATAAAAAAGGAGAAAAATGGAAAGTATTCACTTAAAAGATGAGTTTATCAAGCTTGGACAGGCATTGAAACTTGCAGGTCTGGTCGGCTCCGGAGTGGACGCAAAGTTTGTAATTCAGGACGGGCTTGTAAAAGTAAATGGGGAAGTTGAGACCCAGCGAGGCAAAAAACTTTACCCGGGAGACACGGTTTCCTATGACGGAAAGACATTTAAGGTAGAAAATTAAAGGATTTTTTCATGTTTATAGAATCCATCGAGCTGTCAGATTACAGAAATTACAGTCATTTACATATTGATTTTCATAAAGGGACGAACGTTCTTTATGGAGATAATGCCCAGGGAAAGACAAATATCCTGGAGGCAGTCTATGTGTGCAGCACAACAAAATCGCATCGGGGCAGCAAAGATAAAGAAATGATCCGGTTCGGCGCGGACGAATCCCACATCAAAATGATGGTCCGGCGGGATGGAATTCCCTACCGGATCGATATGCATCTGAAGAAAAATAAGGCAAAAGGGGTCGCGGTGAACGGAGTTCCGATCAAAAAAGCCAGTGAACTTTTCGGAATCGTCAATGTGATCTTCTTTTCACCGGAAGATCTGAACATTATCAAGAACGGACCCGCCGAGCGGAGACGTTTCGTCGACCTGGAACTCTGCCAGCTAAACAGGCTGTATGTCTACAATCTGGCACAGTATAACAAAACGGTTATACAACGAAACAAACTATTAAAGGACATAGACCACAACACGTCCTTAAAAGAGACACTCCCCATGTGGAATGAGCAGCTCTTAAAGTACGGCACAGAACTTATAATTATGCGTTCTGAGTTTATAAAAGAGCTGAATCCCCTGATTGCGGAGATCCACGCGGGGCTCTCGGGCGGAAAGGAAACACTCTCTATCGCCTACGAGCCGAATGTGTCGCCGGAAAATTTCAGGGAGCAGCTTGCGAAGAACCAGTTTCAGGAGATCAGGCAGAGGCAGACTCTGACCGGTCCCCACCGCGATGACCTGAACTTCATCGTAAACGGAACGGATATCAGGCGGTTCGGGTCCCAGGGACAGCAGAGAACGGCAGCTCTTTCTTTAAAACTTGCGGAGATCGAGCTGGTGAAAAAGATCGTAAAGGATTATCCGGTGCTTCTTCTGGATGACGTCCTTTCTGAACTTGACAGCAAGAGACAGGAACATTTACTTTCAGAAATTACCCACATTCAGACCTTGATCACATGTACGGGGCTGGATGAGTTTGTAAACAGCAAATTCCGGATGGACAAGATTTTTAAGATTGTTGAAGGAACGGTAGAGAGCGAAGACTAAAGGAGGAACTTCATGAGCGCAGAATATAATGCAGATCAAATCCAGATTTTGGAGGGACTTGAGGCTGTAAGAAAAAGACCGGGAATGTACATTGGAAGTACGTCTTCGAGGGGACTTCACCATCTGGTATATGAGATCGTAGACAACGCGGTAGATGAGGCCCTTGCGGGATACTGCGATACCATCGATGTACAGATCAATTCCGACAATTCCATCACCGTTGTCGATGACGGACGGGGAATTCCGGTCGATATCCAGAAAAAAGCGGGACTTCCTGCGGTCGAAGTGGTCTTTACGATCCTTCATGCCGGCGGTAAGTTCGGCGGTGGGGGATACAAGGTATCCGGCGGCCTGCACGGTGTAGGAGCTTCTGTTGTAAATGCCTTATCCGAGTGGCTGGAGGTCGAAGTCTACCACGGAGGAAAGGTCTACAAGCAGCGCTATGAGCGCGGAAAGACCATGTACCCGTTAAAGATCGTGGGTGACTGCCCGTCAGACAAACATGGCACAAAAGTAACGTTCCTTCCGGACAAGACCATCTTTGAGGAGACCGTCTATGACTATGATACCTTAAAGATCCGTCTCCGCGAGACGGCGTTCCTTACAAAGAATTTAAAGATCATTCTCAGAGATGACCGCGAGGACAAGAAGGAAAAAGTCTTCCACTATGAAGGCGGTATCAAGGAGTTTGTCACCTACTTAAACCGCAGTAACGTGCCGCTTTACGACAATGTGATCTACTGCGAGGGCAAGAAGGACAACGTGCTGGTGGAGGTTGCCATGCAGCACAACGATTCCTACACCGAAAATATTTACAGCTTTGTAAACAACATCAACACACCGGAAGGCGGAACCCACCTGACTGGTTTTAGAAACGCCTTAACAAAGACGTTCAATGACTACGGAAGAAAGAACAAGCTCCTTAAGGACAGCGAGCCGGCCCTCACCGGTGAAGACATCCGTGAGGGACTGACTGCTATCATCAGCGTCAAGATCGAGGAGCCGCAGTTTGAGGGTCAGACAAAGCAGAAGCTCGGAAACAGCGAGGCGAGAGGTGCTGTTGACAGCGTGGTATCTGAGCAGCTCACCTATTTCCTCGAGCAGAATCCGTCCGTAGCAAAGACGATCATCGAGAAATCCGTTCTTGCCCAGCGTGCCCGCGCTGCTGCGAGAAAGGCGAGAGATTTAACAAGAAGAAAGACGGTCCTTGACGGCTTATCCTTACCCGGAAAGCTTGCGGACTGCTCCAGCAAGCACCCGGAGGAATGCGAGATCTACATCGTAGAGGGAGATTCCGCCGGCGGTTCCGCGAAAGATGCGAGAAATAAGATTACCCAGGCGATCCTGCCGCTTCGAGGAAAGATCTTAAACGTGGAAAAGGCGAGACTTGACCGTATTTACGGAAACGCGGAGATCAAATCCATGATAACGGCCTTCGGAACGGGAATCCACGAGGATTTCGATATCTCGAAGCTCCGCTACCACAAGATCATCATCATGACCGATGCCGATGTGGATGGCGCCCATATCAGCACACTGCTTCTGACATTTATCTACCGGTTTATGCCGGAGCTCATCAAGCAGGGCTATGTTTATCTGGCCCAGCCGCCGCTCTATAAGATCGAGAAAAACAAGCGGGTATGGTACGCGTACAGTGATGAGGAGTTAAACAATATCTTAAAAGAGATCGGACGTGACCAGAACAACAAGATCCAGCGTTACAAAGGTCTTGGTGAGATGGATGCGGAACAGCTCTGGGAGACAACAATGGATCCGGAGCACAGAGTCCTTTTACGTGTGACCATGAATGAGGAGATGACGTCGGAGATCGACCTCACCTTTACGACACTCATGGGAGATCAGGTAGAGCCGCGCCGTGAATTCATCGAACAGAACGCGAAGTACGGAACTCTTGACATTTAATGCGGCAGCAGGGCTATCCGGGAATCGGTAAGTTTACTGGATGGTCATGCGGCGCAGTTTACGCAGGTTTAAGGCGCAGCGCAGGCTGCATTGGAGGAAAGAATGGAACCGAATATTTTTGACAAAATTCATGAGATAGACTTAAAGAAGACCATGGAGAAGTCGTACATCGACTACGCCATGAGCGTTATCGCATCCCGAGCGCTCCCGGATGTCCGTGACGGATTAAAGCCGGTACAGAGACGTGTCCTCTACTCCATGGCGGAACTGAACAACGGTCCGGATAAGCCCCACAGAAAGAGTGCCCGTATCGTCGGCGATACCATGGGTAAATATCATCCGCACGGAGACAGCTCCATCTACGGTGCTTTAGTAAATATGGCACAGAGATGGTCCATGCGTTACATGCTCGTGGACGGCCACGGAAACTTTGGATCCATCGACGGCGACGGTGCCGCTGCCATGCGATACACCGAGGCGAGACTCAGCAAGATCTCTGTGGAGATGTTAGCGGACATCTATAAAGATACCGTTGACTTTATCCCGAACTTCGATGAGACGGAGAAGGAACCAACGGTACTTCCGTCCAGATTTCCGAACCTTCTCGTAAATGGCGGGACCGGTATCGCGGTCGGCATGGCCACAAATATCCCGCCCCACAACCTCCGCGAGGTCATCGCGGCTGTCGTAAAGATCATCGACAACCAGGTGGAAGAAGGAAGACAGACCTCCATGGAGGAGATCTTACAGATCATCAAAGGACCGGATTTCCCGACTGGAGCTGAGATCCTGGGAACGAGAGGAATCGAAGAAGCGTACCGCACAGGCCGCGGGAAGATCAGAGTCCGTGCGGTGACAAACATTGAGACAGCTCCGAACGGAAAGAGCCATATCATCGTCACAGAGCTTCCGTACCTTGTCAACAAGGCGAGACTCATCGAGAAGATCGCGGAGCTCGTAAAGACGAAAAAGATTGACGGAATCACCGGAATCACCGATGAGTCCAACCGTGAGGGAATCCGCATCAACATCGAACTCAGGAGAGATGTGAACGCGAACGTCCTCTTAAACCAGCTCTTAAAGCATACACAGCTGCAGGATTCCTTCGGTGTGATCATGCTTGCACTGGTAAACAATGAGCCAAAGGTCCTCAATATTCTCCAGATGTTAGAGTACTATCTGGACCACCAGAAGGACGTTGTGACGAGAAGAACGAAGTACGACTTAAATAAGGCCGAGGAACGCGCCCACATCTTAGAGGGCTTATTAAAGGCCTTAGATCATATCGATGAGGTGATAAGGATCATCCGCGGCTCCGCAAATGTCGCGGAGGCGAAACGCGTCCTCATGGAGCGCTTTGAACTCACAGACCCGCAGGCACAGGCGATCGTGGACATGCGTCTGCGCGCTCTCACAGGTCTGGAACGCGAGAAGCTCGAGAACGAGTACAAAGAACTGGAGGCAAAAATCGCGGAATTGCGTGCAATCCTTGCAGATGAAAATAAATTATTAGGTGTGATCAAGAAAGAGATCCTTGTGATCTCCGAGAAATACGGTGACGACAGACGGACAAAGATCGGCTTTGACGATGATATGTCCGTGGAAGACCTGATCTCCGACGATGACACTGTAATTGCCATGACCAATCTTGGATACATCAAGAGAATGTCCGTGGACAATTTCAAGAGCCAGAACCGCGGCGGAAAGGGAATCAAGGGAATGCAGACCATCGATGAGGACTTCATCGAGGATCTTCTCATGACAACAAACCACCACTACATTATGTTCTTCACGAACACAGGACGCTGCTACCGGATCAAGGCTTATGAGATCCCGGAGGCAGGCAGAACAGCCCGCGGAACGGCTATTGTGAACCTTTTACAGCTTCAGTCTGGTGAAAAGGTTACAGC
Source organism: Clostridium sp. MCC328 (assembly GCF_018785465.1). Taxonomy (NCBI): domain Bacteria; kingdom Bacillati; phylum Bacillota; class Clostridia; order Eubacteriales; family Clostridiaceae; genus Clostridium; species Clostridium sp. MCC328. Next base: position 4,454 of record NZ_WQPW01000017.1, on the reverse strand, counting down.
GGCGATCCCGATGCGTGAGATCGATGATGACAAGTATCTCTTCATGGCTACAAAGGGCGGAATGGTGAAGAAGACCAGAATGTGTGAATACAGCAACATGAGAAAGACAGGTCTTCAGGCAATCCTGCTCCGCGAAGGCGATGAGCTGATCGAGGTAAAGGTGACAGACAATACCGAGGATATTTTCCTCGCGACGAAATTCGGTATGTCCATCCGCTTCAAGGAGACGGATGCGAGAATTACCGGCCGTGTTTCCTATGGCGTGATCGGAATGAAGCTCGATGAGGGCGATGAAGTCATCGGAATGCAGATGGCAAGCCAGGGCGAGTATATGCTCGTTGCCTCCGAAAAGGGATACGGAAAGAGAACGAGAATCTCTGAATTTAAGCTGCAGCTTCGTGGCGGTAAGGGACTTCTCTGCTATAATGTAACAGAAAAGACAGGAAATCTTGTCGGAATGAAGCTGCTTGATGACGGAAGAGATATTATGCTGATCACTAATGAAGGAATTCTGATCCGTATGAGTGTTGACGATATCTCCATTATCGGCAGAAATACATCCGGCGTAAAACTGATGAGCATCGATGCAGACTCCAATGTCCGTGTTGCGTCCATTGCCAAAGTGCGGGAAAGCAGCCGTCAGGATGAGGAGAATGAAGACGTGGAAGCTCCGGAAAATCCGGAAGATGAGGAGAAAGAGACCACGGAGAAATAATGCACATGCATATGAAGAGTGGCTTTTAGCGTGTTCTTCATCCATAAAACAGGATTTCTGGCTCTGGAGTGATTTGGATACAGGAATCTGGGAATACCGGGTTCCTGTATTTTTACGCGGACAATGAGCGAAAGTCTATGCCTTGCATGAGACATTAGCGGTTGCCGCGATAATATGAGACAATAATTTTTAGGAGGATGCGGCAATGGGAATTACAAAGTCAGAGGCACTAAAGGCAGTAGACAGAGAGCGCGGACCGGTTTGTGAAGCCAGCGATAAGATCTGGGATCAGCCGGAGACGGCATTTCAGGAATTCCATTCCACGGACATACTGTGTGAACTTCTTGAAAAAGAGGGATTTAAGGTAGAGAGAAATCTTGCAGGGATCGCCACAGCGTTTTCAGGTACATACGGCTTTGGCAAGCCGGTAGTAGGTATTCTCGGTGAGTTTGATGCGCTGTCGGGACTTAGTCAGGAGTCTCAGAGTCTGAAAAAAATCGCAATGGAAGACGGCGCGCCGGGACATGGCTGTGGACACAACCTTCTCGGAACAGGTTCCGTTGCTGCTGCAGTTGCGGTAAAAGAGTATCTGGAGAAGAATCAGAAAGAGGGAACGGTTGTATTCTTTGGCTGTCCGGGCGAGGAAGGCGGATCCGGAAAGAGCTTTATGGCGAGAGATGGCGTGTTCGATCAGCTGGACTTTGCAGTGACATGGCATCCGGGTGATAAGAATATGGTTTCAGTGGGAAGTTCTCTGGCAAACTATCAGATCATCTATCGCTTCTATGGACAGGCATCCCATGCGGCGGCATGCCCGGAGCTCGGAAGAAGTGCTCTTGACGCTGTGGAACTTATGAATACAGGCGTCCAGTACCTGAGAGAACATATCATTCAGGAAGCGCGTATCCACTACGCGATCACCAACACAGGCGGGTACTCACCGAATGTTGTACAGCCGTACAGTGAAGTTTTATACCTGATCCGTGCGCCGAAGAACAGTCAGGTAAAGGAAATCTATGAGCGTGTCAACGATATCGCGAGAGGCGCAGCCCTCATGACGGGAACAAAGATGGAGCTTCAGTTCGTAAAGGCATGTTCCAATCTCGTAGATAACACGGTCATGGAAGAGGTCATGCAGAAGAATCTTGAGGAGATCGAGAGAGAACCGTATACAGCGGAGGAGATCGAGTTCGCAGGAAAGATCGGCGAGACCTTTGGAGGAAACCATGTGGATATTCAGGATATTCTCGTGAGATACGAAAAATCCAGAAAGGCGGCCGTAGAGAAATTCCTGGCGCCACATGCGGATGATGTGATCAATGACTTTATCGTTCCGCTGATGGATACGGAAGAGTGCATGAAAGGTTCAACAGACGTCGGTGATGTGAGCTGGGTATGTCCGACAGCGCAGATCAATGCCGTGACAGAGGCAGCAGGAACCCCGGGACATTCCTGGCAGATGGTTTCCCAGGGCAAATCTTCCATCGCCCACAAGGGGATGCAGTTTGCTGGAAAAGTCATGGCGGGAACTGTCATTGATATGCTGGAGAAACCGGAACTCATTGAAGAGGCGAAAAAAGAGTTAAGAAGACGTGTCGGCACAGAGGGATATATTCCGCCGATTCCGGAGGGAATCCGTCCGATGGCGATCAATCCAAAAAAATAATCAGGAGGAAAATCGTCTATGAGGACCGTTCAGACGAGTGAAATCACAAAAAATATCCGGGAAATGTGTATTGAAGCGAACCATTTCCTTTCGGATGATATGAAAAAAGTATTTGATGAGAGCGTGGAGAAGGAAGAATCTCCTCTCGGAAAGCAGATTTTAAACCAGCTTCAGGAAAATCTTGAGATTGCCGGAAGAGACATGATCCCGATCTGTCAGGATACGGGAATGGCTGTCATTTTTATCAAGGTCGGACAGGAAGTACATATCGAAGGAGGAAATCTGACGGATGCCATCAATGAAGGTGTCCGTCAGGGATATGTGGATGGATATTTAAGAAAGTCTGTTGTCCGCGATCCCATCGATCGTGTGAATACAAAAGACAATACCCCGGCGATCATCCACTATGAGATCGTAGACGGAGACCGGGTGGATATTACCGTGGCGCCGAAAGGATTCGGAAGTGAAAATATGAGCCGTGTGTTCATGCTAAAGCCGGCGGACGGTATTGAGGGAGTGAAGGAGAAGATCTTAGAGGCAGTCCGTGACGCAGGCCCGAATGCCTGTCCTCCGATGGTAGTAGGTGTTGGTATCGGGGGAACATTTGAAAAGTGCGCCTTGATGGCAAAGCATGCCCTGACGAGAAATCTGAACGAGGAATCTCCGGTTCCATATGTCAAAGAACTGGAGAAAGAAATGCTTGAAAAGATCAACGGTCTCGGAATCGGACCGGGGGGACTTGGTGGCCGTGTGACCGCTATGGCAGTCAATATTGAGACATATCCGACGCATATCGCGGGACTCCCGATGGCAGTAAATATCTGCTGTCATGTAAACCGCCATGCGCATCGTGTTATTTAAAATAAGAGGAGCGGGAGGAAAACATGGACAGACAGATCAGTGTACCAATTAAGAAAGAAGATGCAGTGTCTCTCCGGGCCGGTGACTACGTGACTCTTACGGGAACCATCTACACGGCGAGAGACGCGGCGCATAAGAGAATGCAGGAAGCGCTGGATGCGGGGGAAGCTTTGCCTATCGACATGCAGGGAAACGTTATTTATTATATGGGCCCATCCCCGGCAAGGGCAGGAAGACCCATCGGATCCGCCGGCCCGACAACGGCGAGCCGAATGGACAAATATGCTCCGAAGCTTTTAGATCTCGGACTGGGTGCCATGATCGGAAAAGGCAAGAGAAGTCAGGCGGTGATCGATGCTATCATAAGAAACGGTTCCGTATATTTCGCGGCGATCGGCGGTGCAGGGGCATTATTATCCCAACGTATTAAAAAGTCAGAGATTGTTGCCTACGATGATCTGGGAACAGAGGCAATCCGGAAACTGGAAGTAGAAGACTTTCCGGTAGTTGTGGTGATCGACTCTCAGGGAAATAACCTGTATGAGACGGCAATCAAGGAATATCAGAAATAATATCAGATGAGAAAGCGGAGAACCGACAGCCGGAAAAGGAGTTGATTCCCCGCTTTTCTGGTATAAAAGTATAGAGAAAAATCATACTGTAAAAAGATGGTAAAAAAGATGAAAAAAGTTGTTGACAAAAAGAACTATAGCTTGTATAATTAATCCTGCGTCTGGCGAGTTCGCCCGACAAACTTAATAAATGATAATTAGCTACGGTAATAAGGAGAAATACTCAAGAGGCCGAAGAGGCGCCCCTGCTAAGGGTGTAGGTCGGGAAACCGGCGCGAGGGTTCAAATCCCTCTTTCTCCGTTCATCTGCTTGAAGGACTTCGAAAAAGAACTTCAAAAAAAGATGAAAAAAGTTGTTGACAAGCAGCAAACACTGTGATAAGATATCAGAGTTGCCGCTGAGATACAGCAACAACAAAACAAAGTTCCTTGAAAACTGAACAGTATGTAAAACCCTGAAAATTCTTATAAAAATGGTCTCTGGTTTAGACCATGAATGAGAACATTCAGAACAAAACCTAACAAAACAGTAGAACGGTTTAAAAATTAGCCAAGCTAAGTTTTGAACCTGGATACAAACACTTTAACATGAGAGTTTGATCCTGGCTCAGGATGAACGCTGGCGGCGTGCCTAACACAT
>NZ_WQPW01000138.1:0-308 GCF_018785465.1 Clostridium sp. MCC328 | reverse complement strand
CGGCCGATGGTACTATGCTGGAGACGGCATGGGAGAGCAGGTGGATGCCAGATTCAATGGGCTTATAGCTCAGCCGGTTAGAGCGCACGCCTGATAAGCGTGAGGTCGGTGGTTCGAGTCCACTTAAGCCCATTACCCAAAAGGGTAATGCAAGAAGTGACTGGCTGATTGAAATAAATACAGAACAAAAATGAATAAGGGATCGCCTCGAAAGAGGGAAGGCCCGCATCCATGGGGGTGTAGCTCAGTTGGGAGAGCACCTGCCTTGCAAGCAGGGGGTCAAGAGTTCGAATCTCTCCATCTCCACT
>NZ_WQPW01000137.1:1883-2138 GCF_018785465.1 Clostridium sp. MCC328 | reverse complement strand
TCATTTCTAACCGTTATCCCCCTGTATGAGGCAGGTTACCCACGCGTTACTCACCCGTCCGCCACTCGGTAAATAAGAATTCATCCGAAAACTTCATCTTATTTACCTCGTTCGACTTGCATGTGTTAGGCACGCCGCCAGCGTTCATCCTGAGCCAGGATCAAACTCTCATGTTATAAGCTTTTACTTATACGAGGTCCTTCACGAGTATTACGTGAAAGCTTAGTTCGAAGCCGAAGGTTTCGAACTTCCTCA
>NZ_WQPW01000137.1:0-1853 GCF_018785465.1 Clostridium sp. MCC328 | reverse complement strand
TTCTCATTCATGGTCTAAACCAAAGACCATTTTTATAAGAATTTTCAGGGTTTTACATACTGTTCAGTTTTCAAGGAACTTTGTTTCGTTGTCGCTTTCGTTCTCAGCAGCAACTCGTTTATTCTATCATACCGTTTCCGGTTTGTCAAGAACTTTTTAAAACTTTTTTTCGAGAGATTAAGAAGTTTTCTTAATGACTCTTAATAAGTTTTGCCCTGTCGCTCAAGGCGTGTATTATAATAACAAATCCCCATGGAAAAGTCAACCATTTTTTTGATATCTTTTTACATTTTTTTCATTATCATTACACCTCTGTTGCATTTTATCAACATATTGATTTTTTTTGCCATACGCACACAACATTTGCTATTCTGTATCCATAATATGAACTACAGCCCACACCTGGGTCTGCAAAGATCATCCCGGTCTTCTATAGATGCGTTGGAAGGATTTGCTGTTACATAAGAAAAACAGGACATTGGGGGGGAGTTCCATTGTCCTGCTTCCTTTTATTTATCTGCTTCTATCATTGTTTATAATGCACTAGCGCCAAGAGACAAGCTACATTTATAATAGTGCGGTTCCACGTTGTGTGTCCTCAAATATTCATTGCAGTAATATACAATCTCGTATCCATTTTCTCCTTTTGATTTCCCAATCAAAATCTTTCCCGCTTTCAGTTCGACCCTTTGTCCATCAAGGAATGTAATTTCTGTAAGATAATGATAACTTGTATTGTCTGATGCCGGCACCTCTGGATTATACTTCCCGGTCGCGATATAATCTGCCTGAATCTCTGAATAGTATGCTCGCAGATTTGCCCAATCGGCAGCCACACGCGCCTTGTGAAGCTGCACGCTGAAAATTGGAATTGAGATTGCTACAAGGATCCCCACGATCGCAACCACGATCAAAAGCTCCGCCAGTGTAAAGCCACATTTTTTGTTTTTCTGTACGTTCAATAAATTCATCTCTTTCAAATCCCATCTTTTTTTCTGTTCCGATCGAAACGCATTTCAAATTATCGTAAGCCGACATATTTCTCTCAGAACCATCGAATAATTATATTAGATTTTTGCAGAAATGTCTATAAAATTCTTACGGTTTTCACAAAATCCACGTAACCTTCCTGATCTGTTTCCCTCATAAAGCAATCCTTGTTGTTATAACCTCCTGCACCTCTGTCCTATTTTGGAGGACATCCTTTTCCTATATTTATGCCTCCAAATTCATGACTATCTTCCACTCGTCAGATCGGCATCGGCGTCTGTGCCAAAATTGAAATAATCGCAACTGCTGCCAAAATACCTGCGATGACTGCCACCGCAATGATGATTTTTTTTTTCATAGATGTTCTTTTCCTCACTTTCCACCCCTTATACATGCTCTTTGCAATCGTAGCGAAACGCATCTGCCATCACTTTATGCCCGCCAGTGCCAGAAACTTTTTATCTGACTGAATGCCCTGAGTCAAAAACTCTCCATCCCGGAACAGGGCATAGGTGGTGACCGGCGCAGGTACATTCTGCGCGGCTTCTTTGTCGGTAATATGAAATGCTTGAAACGATATGCCGTGTTCCTTTGCCGCTTCCAGTACCTTCGGCACCCAATAATAGGTGAAAGGACACTGGTCGGTATAATAGAGGACAAAGCCCGTTTCGCTGACTTTCGGATGTCTGGCACAATCTTTGAATCTCGGCTGATCCGCATTCTCTGCAAGGGGCAGGTACATGAGGTTGATCCCACAGTCAGATATATCTGCGACTTTAAAGCCTTTATCCTAGATTATTCACGGATCAGCCGTGAAAGTGGCTGAAAGCCACATAGTTACTGTATTTTAGCTGAATATTGCT
>NZ_WQPW01000001.1:0-85384 GCF_018785465.1 Clostridium sp. MCC328 | reverse complement strand
GGCTATATCCTTCCCACTACCGGGCGGATTCGGGACTTGCACCCGCTAGAAACGTGCGCCGCCGGGCGCACTTTAAAAAAAGAGGATCTGCGCAAAGCAGATCCCCTAAAAGATGCAGAATCAATTTCAAGATTACTGCAGCATGCTTAATACACCCTGAGGCATAGCGTTGGACTGGGAAAGCATAGACTGAGCAGCCTGTAAAAGAATGTTGTTCTTTGTATAAGCTGTGATCTCATCTGCCATATCTGTATCACGGATACGGCTTTCCGCTGATGTAATATTTTCAGAAGTAACCTTCAGGTTGTTTACCGTATGCTCCAGACGGTTCTGGGCAGCACCAAGGGTTGCACGGTAAGTAGATACTGTCTCAATTGCAGCATCTACAGATGCCATTGCTTTGAATGCATTAGTTGTGTTATCTACCGCAATACCGTCAACCTTTAAATCTTTAGCTGTCATAGTCTGCTGTGCAACAGTCATTGCGTTGGCTGTAGCTGCAGAAGCACCGATGAAGAAAGTCAGGTTCCCCTTCTTCGCAGGATTTAAAGGTTTCTCACCGTTGAACTCTGTAGTAGTAGCGATACGGGTAATTTCTTTATTCAGTGCATCAATCTCAGCCTTGATGTTGGCTCTTGCGGTTTTGGTATAAGTACCATTTGCTGCCTGGGTAGTCAGAGTCTTCATACGCTGAAGCATGGAGTGGGTCTCTGTCATAGCACCTTCTGCTGTCTGGATCAGACCGATCGCATCGTTTGCATTGTTTACAGCCTGGTTTAAACCATTGATCTGGGAACGCATGGTCTCGGAAATAGCCAGACCTGCTGCGTCATCGCCTGCACGGTTGATCTTGTAACCGGAAGACAGCTTCTCTAAGTTTTTGCTCAGTGCGTTCTGGTTGGTACTTAAGTTTCTGTAAGAATTGATCGCTGCAATATTATGCTGAATTACCATAATGAATTCCTCCTTTTATAAAAGAAAATATGGCAGTGGACTCCTTTCCTCTGTCTTCTACTGTCCCAAGGGCCCTTTCTGGAACAGCAGAATTTTCTTTCTATATATATATCGTCTTATGTTAAAAAAACATAAGCCTGTTTTTCATTATTTCTTTCATTTTTATTTTAAAAGTTCAAGTATGGTCTGAGGGAGATTATTTGCATTTGTAAGCATCATATTAGAGGACTGTAGGACGATGTTACTGCTGGTATATTTCGTGATCTCCTCTGCCATATTGGTATCACGGATCTGGCTTTCTGCCGCCTGCATGTTTTCACTTGTAACGCTTAAATTATTGTGGGTGTGATCCAGATGCATATAAGCAGCTCCAAAGGATGCCCTGACTTTAGAAACAGCCTCTATCGCGTTTTCAATGTATCCCACAGATTTATGTCCCTTTTCTACATCGGAAAAATCTGTCTGATCCAGCTGTAGTTCCCTGCTTCCTATATAATAGCGTTCTACATCCAGAACTTCTCCAGCCTGAGCAGAACCGCCGATCTGGAGCGGGATCGTATCGTCCAGCTCTGGCGGCTGCCAGAGCTGTGTATTTGTATTGGCATCTGCCCTGGAAAACAGGGAGATTTCTCCAAATTTAGTGGTAGAACCAATCCTGTCAATCTCCTCAAGGATATGGTCTTTTTCCATGTTCAAGGTTTCCCTGTTGGACTGATCGTAAGTTCCATTTGCAGATTTTAAAGCCAGAGTCTTCAGTCTCTGGAGCATGGAATGGACCTCTGTCAAAGCGCCATCTCCTACATTGGTAAGTCCGATGCCGTCATCAATGTTTCTCATCGCCTGGTTCAGGCTGTTGATCCTGCTGCGCATACCTTCCGAGATCGCCAGTCCAGCTGCATCATCTCCCGCACGGACGATCCGAAAGCCGGAAGACAGCTTTTCAAGGGACTTTTTCAGCTTTCCTGTTTCGATCCCCTGATTTCTGGCAGCATTTATGGATGCTATGTTATTCTGCACCTGCATGATGTTTCACCTTCCTTTGTATCTTCTATGAATATCATCAAATAACCATTTGTTTTTATTATCGGCAAAATGCCTTATTTTATTGATACCAGGGTCAAAAGGCCGGAATTGCGGGAGTGCAAAGCGCGCGGCAATCCGGTATCTGTCTGTCAGATCAGCGTACCCGTATCCTTACCCATATTCATCATCATCTGAAGACGGAGGATCTGCACCATATTAGACCAGTCTTCCCCGGAAAGGTTCTCTCCCTTTCCTGCTGCCAGAAGTGTACCAAGGCTGCCGGCGCCGGACAGATCGGTATTTCCCGCAAAGCTGCCTAAAAGACTGCCTGCTGTCAGACCGCTTCCTGTAAGGCCACTTCCGATAAGGCTGCTCACTGCTGTACTGCCGGATGTTTTCCCATATGTTCCGGTACTCACCGTACGTCCTGCCAGGATCGTATTGTTTCCCGTATAATCCGCCATGATCTTTTTTACATAATTCTGGGTTTCTTTATATGGTGGGATGCCTCCGTATTTGGTCACACTGTTCGGACCTGCGTTATAAGCTGCCAGTGCAAGGCTTACGTCTCCTCCGAACCGGTCCAGATTTTGTTTTAAGTATTTTGCCCCTCCAAGGATATTTTGTCTGGCATTGTAAGGATCGCTTACTCCAAGAGAACGGGCTGTTCCCGGCATCAGCTGCATCACGCCCATAGCCCCTGCTTTGGATACAGCCTTTGGATTAAACCCTGACTCTGCCTTTGCCACCGCCCTGAGAAGTTTAGAAGGGATCTGATATAAAGCAGAAGCTTCTTCGAAAATAGAATCCATATCTTCTTTTATGGCATTCAGCCCATTTTTCAGTATCCCCTGAAATTCCTGGACCGGTGTTGTCTTCTGTGTCTGATCCGCTGCCTGTGCAGCTAACTTTCCCCCATCTCCTGTTATCGGTGCTAAACTCATATTTCTTACTCCTTTCGGCCTGCGCCGTCTGCTCCCAGGTACCAGCCATCCTGAGAACGGTTTACTGCCATAGATCCATCGTTATTTAAATAATACCAGATATTTTTATCATACAGCCAGCCGGTCTTCATATCCCCATCAGGGTTTAAGTAATACCATTTTCCATTTCCTGTGTTCACCCAGCCGGTCTTCATATCCCCATCAGGGTTTAAGTAATACCATTTTCCGTTTCCTGTGTTCACCCAGCCGGTCTTCATATCCCCATCAGGGTTTAAGTAATACCATTTTCCATTTCCTGTGTTCACCCATCCGGTCTTCATACTTCCATCAGGGTTTAAGTAATACCATTTTCCGTTTCCTGTGTTCACCCATCCGGTCTTCATATCCCCATCAGGGTTTAAGTAATACCATTTTCCGTTTCCTGTGTTCACCCATCCGGTCTTCATATATCCATTTCCGTCGAAATAATACCATTTTCCACCATACTGGAACCACCCCCTGGTACGGTTTCCTTCAGCGTTAAAGTAGTACCATATACCTCCCACCAGCTTCCAGGTATTAACTGCCAGAGTCCCATCCGGCATAACAAAGTTGTCTCCCTTTAGAGAACCTGCTACGCCTGGACCAGTACTGCAGCTCTGGGAAGTTGCTGCATGTTCTTTCTCCTCTTCCGCACTGTCATCTATATCCTGTTCCTGTGATGTAACAAATTCCCCTTCTTTTAAGTATTTTTTCTGTTCTGCCGTAACCGGGACCGCTTTTACCTGATAATAGTAGATCTTGTCCGGATCTGTCATGTACTCCTTTAAGCTGACAGAGTTACTTGTAACTGTCATCCGTTTCACCACTTTATCATTTCCATATAAAGTCAGGGTATAGCCCGGAGCATAGTCTACCTTCTTCCACACTGCCTTTTCTGAGTCATGTGAACTCCAGCCTGCTAAAGCTGTGTCACCCAGAACAGTGACCGGCGTATAGTTCACTTTTACCTGCATGGTGGTATTATCCAGGGCTTTCGCCGATACAAAATCAGCCCCGGTCACACGGCATTTGGATCGTCCAAGGGACACAGGGAAATACTTTCCCTGTGCAGCATCCACAGTGATCTCCATCCGTACCTTTTTACCAGGTTTCCAGTTTTCATATTCTGTTTTGTAATAAATATCCCCAATGGATACCCCTGATCCGCTGATGGTGATCTGGGGCTGTGGTATTTCCTCCGGATCTCCAAAAGTGGTGTTAAATTTAATACTCATGGTCTCGATGATACTGCTCTCTGCCCCATAAGCTGTATACATATGAAAGATTCCCCCTGGCACAGACTGTAAGCTTCCTGTGCTAAGCAGCAGTCCTGTTCCGGCACAAAGGAGTATTTTTCTGATCATTTTCATTTCCATTCCTCACATATCTTTACCTGTACCAGATCCCGTCCCCATTAACATAAAATCCATTGATATACTGGTTTTTTGCCATTTCACCTGAATCCGGCCAAAAATAATACCAATTCCCGTCAACCTGATACCAGCCGGCAGCCATAACTCCGTCAGCATCCAGGAAATAAGTTTTCCCTTCCCGGATCAGCCAGCCGGTAAACATGACTCCCTGAAGGCTGTTGTCAAGTGTGTTTAAGTAATACCAGGAACCATTCTGTTCCAGCCAGCCGGTATATAAGGAGCCGTCTTCCCTGAAAAAGTAATAATCCGCCCCTATGATCTTCCAGCCTCCATAAGCCATGGTTCCCTGTGTATGCCCATTTTCCGTTAATGGCCAGAAGTAATACCACTGTCCATTGATCTTTGCCCATCCGGTTGCCATTTCCCCGGTACCATACAGGTAATACCAGTCATTTTCCATCTTCTGCCAGCCGGTGAGCATCGTGCCATTGACATCAAAATAATACCAGTATCCGTTGACCGACTGCCATGTACCCCGGCATATAGAGCCATCCGGAAATCTGTAATTCCATATATTGCCTTTTTTTACCCAGCCTACTTTATCTGTGGTTCCGCGCTTTGCAGAAGGATTTTTTGATTGCTGTCCTTTACCATCTGATACATACCGGTCTGTAATGGAAAGCTCCCCGGATTCTATCCATTCGCTTTTTCCACCATATTTTTTTTGGGAATCCGTTCCCGGTACTGTGCGTACCTTAAAGGTATACTCTCCTGTTTTTGTCATATATGGATAAAAATTATACTGAACCGCACTGGTCTGGGAGACGCTGTAAACTTTCGTTTTTCCTCTGTAAAGCTGCACTTCGTAATAACCGGATGTGTTATCCGGCTTTTCCCATTTAGCCTGTCCCAGGCTTTTTTCATTCCACCAGGCATCTTCCGGAGCAGCATAGTCTCCTTTGATCCCTTTTACCCGCAGGGTAACTACCAGTTCATCTCCATCTCGTCTGGCAGACACAAATGTGCCCCCACTGATCTTTACATTCGCTTTTTTATAGCTGGAAACAAAATAATCTTCACTGACATCTTCCGGTTCCAGGGTGACTTTCATCTGAGGCTCTTCAGCAGCTTTCAGTTCATTGGAGCTTTTATCCGTCCATTCGGCCTCGGAAACGCTGTATTTACCTCCACTTGCATCTACTGCCACTTCTCCATCTGAAACCGTGGTCGTTTCCAGTTTTATATCCGGAAGCTTGCTGCCTACTTCCAGCTTGGATGTAACACGGATATTTACTGTTTTAATCTCTTTTGCTGCTGCAAAAGCATCTATCTTTCCCCATTGGAACAGCAAGACTCCCGAAAGAAGGAGCAGAAACATTTCCCGTCCGTGTCTGGATCTTCTGTCAGGTATTTTCGACTTTTTCTTCATTTTCTTTTTCCTCCGGTGACGGCACATATCCTAAAAAGTAAATATAGATCTCTATGATCGCCTGATATAATTCTTCCGGCACAGCCGCTCCCAGCTGTAATCTGCTTAAAAGAGTTGCAAGAGAATCATCCTCATAAACCGGAACCCCTGACTTTCTGGCTGCTTCCGTGATCTTTTCTGCCATATATCCCATTCCGGAAGCAACGATTACCGGGGCAGTGTCCTTTTCCGGCGAATATTGAAGCGCAACTGCCTTTTGCTCTAATAACCGCTCAAACGCTGACATTAATACCATTCTCCTTTTTTCTTATCTTTGGAAAAACATCCAGCAGACGGTAATGAGCTTTCCGTTCCTGCACCTGCATCATTTTCACGCGCATCCCGTTTCTGGTACATATTTCCTGAAGCTTTGCCTGTATCTCTCCGGCTCCGGCAGAAAGATTTTTAGGAACTCCCAGCTCCATGGATATTTTATGATCCTGGAGATCTGCCAGAAGCTGGAAATCTCCCAATCCCCTGATCTCAAAGTCCACCAGAAGGCGTATTTTCCTGCCTCCATCTTTTTCTTCTTCTTTTTTCTCTGCATCCGGATCGATCCAAAATTCAGATACTGCCTCTTTTCCCTGATATTGAAAAGGAAGGACAAAATGATTAACAGACATATATACACTTTCGTTTACCAGCATCCCTCGCATCAGCTGATAAAAATCCTGTACATGTTCCAGCCCGGCTTCTCCTTTGGCTCCTCTTTCCACAAGTGAGCCAAAAATATCTCCATAAATATTTCCTTTTTTTCCTTTTGAACCGGTAAGTACAGCATACAGCTCTTCAGGCTCTGTTTCAAAAAAACGTTTAAAATCCCTATTAGCTGCCATTTGTTCAAAAAGGCTTCTGAGAAGGGCACTGCTTCCGTTTTCATAACGTGCCCCATAAAGGATCAGCTGGATCACGCTGCTTCTTACATTGCCATAATCATGGGTACGGGAAATATATCTTGAAAGAAAGGGGACCAGCTTCTGAAACAGAACCTGGGAATTTTCCTTTGTTTCCCCATTTTCTGCCTTCCAGTCCAGCTGATCCAGAATTGATGCGTATTCCTGTCTTGCAGAGGTGTAAAGCATTCCTTTTATTTCATCTGTCAGTTCCTGCATCTGTTCTAAAAGATGCTCACCGCTGGAATAATTGTTGAATACCTGAAGGAATTTGAGGGCTGTTTCCTGCAGGCCTCTGTTTCCTTCCTGCTGCAAAAGAGTTCTCAGGTTTTCAAAGAAAGTACCGGAAAATTTAGTCTGTCCCTGCATTTTTAAAAAATCCAGCAGCTGGCCAGAATCTTCAAAACTGGCAGAATCCAGCAGCTGCTGCACCATTTTACCCAGACCTTCATCACCTTTAGCGATAACGGCTCCATCCCGGAACAGGATCCGGCCCAGGGAATCCTTTATTTCATTTTCCTGCCCCAGCTTCTGAAGAAAGTCCGTATAATTTCCATTATAATTGCGGACGCTGAAGCCACTTTCATTTTCCTGGTCACCAGCGGTACCGCTTTTCTGTCCATCTGCCCGCACTACACGAGATGGGTCAGAAGGATTCTGGATCTGGGAACTGTTCAGGGCGCTTTGCTGCTCCTGGCCTGTGTGGAGATTTCTATTATCTATATATGTAGAAGGATCTGTTACCTGTAATATATTAGACATGTTTTATCCCTTTTCTTTTTGATTCTATATATTATGATGTTGGGGTCAAAAGATTTTGACCCCTCTGATACCGAATTACCCTGCATGCTTCCATATGTATATTTAATCGGCGTTTTCCCGTTTTTTATAATTATTATTTTTCTTATATTTTCAAGAAAAAAGGCGATAATTTACATAGATATAGATTCAGTAAGCATGTGAAAATCACAGGATACTTTTGTGGTCCTGCCGTTTTATTTTAAGGTGAGGAGTAATTGTATGAAAATTCAAAATTTTATCCAGGAGCAAATACACATGGAACATGTATCAATGAGACAAAGCAATATTGCTTTGTCTGATAATATTTCTGCAAAACCGGCTGATCTTGACCGAGCCAGTTTTGAATACACCGAAGGTATTTCGGCTGATGAAACACTTTTCGCACGCTCTCTGGCCCACAGCATTACAGAAGATGTCTGCCGCGAGAAAGGCGTTTCCGTTGAAAAGGCTGCCCAACTGAAAAAACAGGTTGAGGAAGGAACCTACGAACCGGATCCCATGGCCATTGCAAGGGCCATGTATAATCTATGAGGGCGCCTGAAAGCCTGATCCCGGTATTAGAACAGCTGTGTACTGTATTAGAACAGCTATGCCGGGTTGAGGCTGATAAACTAACCGTTGTTTCAGCTGATCATCCTGACCAGCTGGAATCTCTTTTAAATGATGAAAACATGCTTTTACTGCAGCTGCGCGGACTAGATAAAAAACGAAGTGATCTTCTTCGCAGGTCGGGTCTTGAGGGGCTTACTTTCCGCCAGATTTTGATGCAGGAGGACAGCGAGGAGGCTGTGGCACTTCTCTCTCCGATCTTGGAACGTTTATCCAGCCAGGCTGAAAAGCTGAAAAAGATAAAAGGCGGCACAGACCGTCTGATCCGGATCCGCATGAAACAGTTAGAACAGCGCCTTTCCGGTGCGAAGCAGAGCGATCCTCATGTTTATGACAAATATGTCTGATAAAACTGTGGGGACTGCAGGATACTTATATTTTGGAGGTAATAATATTTTATGGTAAGAGCAACTTTTTCCGGTTTTAATACCGCTCTGTCCGCTCTCCAGGCCAACCAGAAACGTCTGGATATTACAGGACAGAATTTGTCAAATATGAATACTGCCGGATATACCAGGCAGCAGTTAGAGGCATCCAGCCTTAATTATACGAATCCTGTTTCCCATTATTCTAATGGGAATGAAACTGCAGTAGGCTTTGGGGTAAGCATGGACCGGGTCTCACAGATCAGAGATCCTTATCTGGATATCCAATACCGCAGCCAGTCTGCTGACTGCAGCTATACCAATCGTTTACAGACTGCCCTTAATTCTCTGTCAAAGGTACTGGACGAAACAACCATTTCCGGCATCCGCAAGGCATTTGATGATATCCAGTCTACCCTTACAAGCATGCAGGATCCTGCAAAGGTATCCGATCCCATCTATGAAAGTGAGCTGCGAACTAAAATGCAGTCTGTATGTAATCTTTTTAACCAGGCATCCAGACAGATCACACAGGCCGAACAGAATGAATTTCAAAGGCTCACAGGGGAAGGCAGCAGTGAACAGGGCGATGTACAGAAGATCAATGACATCCTCCGCCAGATCGGCGACCTGAACGTGCAGATCAAACGTAACCAGGTTGCCGGTCATCCTTCCCTGGAACTCCAGGATGAACGAAATCTTCTTCTGGATGAGCTTTCCGGTTATATTCCTGTTGAAACAAGATATTACAAGGATGATGCCCATTCCGGGAATAACGCCTATGACTATGATGCAAATGGTGCTGTGATCGGCAAGAAGGATTGGCCTGATGACCTGGAAGTGAGCATGAATTATATTGATGCCCAGGGAAAGAGCCAGAAGCTGATCCTAGTAAATGGATCTGACCTTGGTGCTGACGGTCTCACAAAAAACTACGGTCAGTTAAGTATGTTAAAAGGCGATCACCAGACAGCTGCTTCTGTTTCTGATCCTGCAAACATTTCCATCAAGTTTGAAAAAGCCCCCAGCTATCAAGGGAATGGACAGGCAGCTGCAGATGTATACGCAGAGTTAAAAGGGATCCATTTTGAAGGCGGCTCTCTTCAGGCAAGCCTGGATATGCTCCAGAAAACAGGTACCGGCACTGTGATAAATGGATCTACTGCTGTGGATGATGTCCGTGGATACCAGTATTACTCAGGAAAACTGGATCAGTTAGCTTCCACTTTCGCAAAATCCATGAATGACATCAACAATGGCAAAAAACCCACGGATAAGAATCTTTTATCTAATTCCACCGATGACTCAACAACTGGTATAACAGCCGGAAATATCGGTATCAGCAAAGGCTGGACCAGTGGAACGATCCATATTTCTACAGACGGCACCAACCGCACAGATACAATCCTTGATATGATCGCAGCTATGAAGGATACCAAGAAATTGAACGGGAAAACATTTGCTGATTATATGAATAACCTTTCCACCCAGCTGGCATCTGATTCCAGCTCCAACCAGACTGCATTAAAGACGGGCACAACTGTTTTAAACAGTATCCAGGACTCCAGAGACTCTCTTTCCGGTGTCAGCCTGGATGAAGAAGCAACCAATATGATGGCCTACGTTTCAGCCTATAATGCTGCTTCCCGTCTGATGACTGCCCTTGATGAAGTGTTGAATACCCTGATCAGTAATACTGGTGCATAAATATAAGGAGGATTAATAAATTATGAGAGTTGTACGTTCATCTGTTTACCGCAGGTATACTTCTTCTTTAAATGATCTTCAAAGCAATCTGAACAAAAGCATGAACAAGGTTTCTACCGGCGCTGCTTATGAAACAGCTGCTGATAATCCTCTTGCTTATTATCAGGGAAAGAAAATGGATCATTTATATCAGGATGCAAAGAGTAAAAGTTCTATTTTAGGTGATATTAAAAACCGTCTGTACCAACAGGAGCAGGGCGCAAGGGATATCCAGAAAACTTTAAGCAACAGTAAGACTTCCATGCAGTATGTGCTGGATTCCTCCCATAACAGCTCAAAAACTTCTGTCCAGACAAAAAGAGATGCTCTTCTTCAGGATGTGCAGAGCATGGTCAGCAATCTGAACAGCCAGTATCAGGATTTCTATGTTTATGGAGGAAATGATATTACAACAGCTCCGTTTTCTTTAAGCGGAGATGGAAAAACCCTTACTTATACCCATAAGTATTCAGACGGTACCACAAAGACGGTCAATATGACCATGGCTTATGACAAAAATAACAATACTTACAGTTATCATTTAAGCGATGATGACCTGAACAACCTTGTGACAGCTATGAGAGAACAAGGCCGGGTAGATATCGGTTATGGCGATATTTCCAACCGCCAGTCTCTTTTAGATACCTATACCGGAGGACTGAATATGCTTACGGGGCTTACTTCAGATTCCTTAAATGCCATGTCTGATGCGGATGCAAAGGATGCGGTCAAAGCTGCCCTGGAAACAACTCCTGTGGCACTTCTGAGCCGTTCGGTTATGGCCTGTGATAATTATATCAATGATACTACGACCGTTGATCAATTTACAGATACTATGGGCAGTGTACTTAAAGATGCAGCTAATACAGAGCATACCATCAGCACCATTTACAGCGACCTTGGTAATAAATATTCCCTGGTAGAAACTACAAAAACCCGTCTTGATACTTTAAGCGACAACCTGACAGAGGAATACAAAGACATTCTCGGAGCTGATCCTTATGAGGCCATTACAGAAATGTTCTCTTACCAGTACTCCTATTCTGCTGCTTTAAAAATGGGGTCAAACCTGATGCAGTCATCTCTTTTTGATTTTATAAAATGATACCGGTACATTGTTTACAAAAAACAAGCAAAAAATAATTTTCTATTTTCAGGTCAGAAGAAGGTGAAAATGTATGAAACCTGTGATTGAAGCAAATTTTAAACCTTTTGAATCTGTCCGTTTCCGTCAAAATGCCAGTCTGGTTTCAAAGGACCAGCTGGCAGCAAGACAGCATCAGGCGATTTCCCAATACCGCCTGAAAGTACGTCAGGCTCAAAATTACGGGATCAGTTCTCCGGAAAGCATGACCTGTATCCAGGATATCAGACAAGCTTTTAATCTCCGGGATACTGTCCAAAGAGTACATGGCACAGCAAACGTCTCTGGATCAGGAAACAGCTTTTGTGATCCATTTTCTGGCAGCCCTGACAATAATGGGCTGTATACCCTTCAGAGAGGTGAATTTGAATTTCGTGTGGCATCTGGCAATCTGGAATACGTACCAGCCCTGGAAATGACCATCATAACCTCTTATCCAAAAGTAGAGTTTGTATATACCGGCACCCCCAATTATGTTCCACCAAAAAAAGAGCCGGATTCCCCTGCTCTTAATGTTACCATATAAAAACTGACCCCCGGAGGCTTATGCAATCATGAAGATTGATACAAAATATTACGGCGAAATTGATTATACAAAAGATGAACTGGTTGTATTTCCAGATGGTTTATTTGGTTTTTCCCAGTACCATGACTATCTTCCCCTCTCTATGGAGGAAGATGACAGTTCCCTGCTGATATTGCAGTCTGTAGACGAACCTTATGTAGCCTTTTTTCTCATCGATGCAGCAGCACTCTTTCCTTCTTATTCACCGGTTCTTCTACCAGAAGAATTATCCTTTCTGGAAGTAAATTCCAGTGATGAATTGTCCTATTATGTCATATGTGCTGTAAAGAAGGATTATCTGGATGGAACCGTCAACTTGAAATGTCCTCTTGCCATTAATCCGGATACCCGCAAAGGAATCCAGGTGATCTTATCCAACGCTGACTATGATTACCGCCATACCTTACGTTCTCTTCTTGGTAAAGAGATAAAGGAACAGGACACTAAAAAAGGAGATAAATAGCCATGCTGATACTGAAACGTAAAAAAAATGACAGTATCCTGATCGGGAATGACATACGCATCACTGTACTTGACTGCGACAATGGATCTGTCAGCCTGGCTATAAATGCCCCGAAGCATATTTCTATTTTGCGGGAAGAATTGACAGAAGCAGAACGCAGCAACCTGGATGCCTTATTATCTGATACAGATTCACTGCGCTCTATTGAAAAAGGACTGAATTCTTATATGAAGAAATAGACCATAAGCTTAATGACCCGCAAACGGGTGAATACTGATAAAATGACTCTTATCTGCTATACAAAATATCATATAGCTCTTTCAGCTGCCGGCGTACGAGAGAAAAAAACTCTCTCAGACGCCGGTAAAATAATGCTCTTTTTTCCATGCGGTTTTCCCGCTCTTCTTCTTTTAATATGTCTGATCTAAGATCCAGCGCCTGTTCATCTGTTTCCGGCCCAAATTTCCCTGTCATGCCGTAGAATACATTTTTCTCCAGTATATCAAATACCTGGAGTTCTTCTTCCTCTGTCTCCATGCTGGCACATTCTTCCCGTGTTCCAAACCACATATAGCTTAAATGCAGAAGCTTCTGCGCCAGTATATTTACTTTAAATTCCTTTAGCCGGTTCTCAAGCTCCTGAAACTGGTCTTCTTCTGCTGCTTTTCTGTAAAATACATATAAGTCTGTCAGATGGCGTATCTGCAGATGTCCTGTTACATATAGGTAAGCAGACTGGATCATCAGATAGACTAGCTGGTCTATGGCATTCCATTCATAAATGTAGTTACCATTTTCTTTCAGGAAAACACGCTGGAGCAGCTTTTCCATCCCCCTCTGGTATACCTGGGTTTTAAAAGGAAAGGTATGATAGATCTCCACAGAAAAGCGACCTGGTATACGCATCTTTTCACCCACTCCCGGATAGAGCGTATCCGTTTCGTAGCCTATATTGACCAGATAGCCTTTTGCAAAAAGATAATCTTCCGGGTCAAGAAAAAAAAGCTTCAGAGAGCTTTCCCCTGCCATTTCCTCCCTTGGATACAGCTGTCTGCGGCTGCTGGAGGAAAGGACGAGTACCGGGATTTTTTTTAATTCCAGAAGGACCAGTATCTCCCGTTCTCCTTCTGTGCAGCTTTCGTTGAATTTCAGAATATCGCTGTAGCGCTCATAAAAGCGTGTTTTCCACCGTTCCGGCATTTTTTCATTATTTCCAAGGATTGCAAGATAGATCAGGTTTGAAATTTTGTTATAATCTGCAACCCGGAACAGCCTTTCCCAGTCCAGATTTCCATGAAGCGGCTTTAAATCATCCTGGCGCATAACAGATGCAGCCATATTTACCAGTATGCGGCCTTCATAAAAGTTTTGATTTTCCATTTAACTTCACCTGTTTTTTGATATTCTTCTGTTAAGTCCCCCATCGATCCTGCGTATCTTATCTAAAAGCTTTTCTGTGCGGCAACGCAGATCCTCAATACGCTTCTCCAGCATTTTTTCCTGCTCTGTCTTTCCTTTAAAACAGCTTTTTACATTCTTTAATGGACCTTTAGCCAGATCTCGTAGATACCGGGCCCGAAGGCTGTTTCCCGCAGTCTGCAGGATGATCTGTTCTTCACAGTCTGCATGGCGCTGCAGCTGTTCTCCCCTCATATCTAAAAGAAGAGAAGCGGAGACTGTGTCGCCGCGCTCCACTGCCTCCGCCAGTTCTTCCGTCAGACTACAAACTTCTCTTAATATATTATATCTCCTTTGAAGATATATCAAAATTGTTTCCAAGTCTGCGCTCATATATTCTCCTTTAACCGAAAACACTTCGTTCTCTCACAATATGCTGATCGCCGGAAATCTTTCCTGCCTGGTTAAATGCATCTCTTAATTCAGAAAGTATGTGGCTGATCCTTGGAATCTCTTCTGCCCTGCGTTCCCTTCCTGCTTTAACACGGCTGATATCATAGATCAGGTACTCATAGATACGTTTCAGATCCTTGCTGATGGGATACTGCATATCCAGTATCTGTATTAAATACCGGACGATCCGTCCTGTTTTTTCGAGACATTCTTCAAAAGTCTCATATTTTTTATCCTCAAGTGCGATCTGTGCCATTTTCAGACGTTTCACTGCTTCATCATACAATAAAAGCAACAACTCCAGATTGCTCATAGAATAGATCGTACTTTCCTTGTACTGCTTAAACTTTTCGTACATGCTTTCTTACCCCCATCAGCCACCTAACTGTGACAGGTAGCTGGACTGTGAATTCATCTGATTGATCAGCCTTTCCATCTGCGTAAACTGGCTGATATAACGGTCCTGCTCAGTTGACAGCTGTGACTGCAGGTTTGTGATGGTTTCCTGCATATCCTTTAATTCTTTATAAATACTGTTGTTAGTCAGGGTCAGGCTTAGTTTTTCAGATCCTGCCTCTTCAATAAGCACACCATAGGAATTTCCATTCTTGCTTGCATATCTGGTGGCATAAGTAGAAAGAGTACTGTCTATGGTGTTTACAATACCATGCGTGCCTGTGAACAGGTCTGATACCTTTTCCGGATCACTGTCCATGGCAGTTTTAAACTTTTCTTCATCAAATACGATCTTTCCACCTGCTGTGTAATCATCTGAGAAGGAAATTCCGATCTTTTCAAGATCGTCATAAGAAACACCGTTCATCATCATTGAAGAGAAAATGCCCTGGGTAGCATTGTCCAGATCTTTTAAAGCGCTGCTGTTGTACAGAATACCCTCTTTTGCCTTATCCTCCCAGTTTTTAATGGAATTTTCATTCATTTCATTTTTCTGGTCATCTGTCAGAGGCTTATAATTACTGTCCGGCTTGGTTGTTGCCTGGGTGCGGACCTCATCGATCATGGCATTATAAGCTTCAATGAATTTCTTTACAGTCTCTGTCACCTTTTCTGTATCTGCTGAAGCAGTAAAGCTGACACCGCCTTCTGCTGTTGCAGAGCCTGTATTAAATGTATTAGTGGCTCTAATATCCAGACCGTCAATGGAGAAGGTATTGCTGCTGCTGGTAATGGTGGTCTGTACCCCATTATAGAGAATACTCATCTCACCATCTGTGCCATCTTGGCTTACCCCGCCGAAAATGAGATTTGCTGCATCAGTAGTATCTTTTGGATCTGCACCAAGGGTGATCTTACGGCCCTCACCTTTTTCATTGGAAGAAAGAACAAATTTATTTTCACTGCCCAGATAGGTGGCAGTTACTCCCGCATCTTTATTATTATTGATCGCAGTAAGCAGTCCGTCTACTGTGGTATCTGCAGTAATATTATCTATTTTTGCACCATTGACTGTAAAGTTTTTTAATGCGTCGTTTAATTTCTCTTTTGTATCGTATTTTCCCAGTCCCAGTTTGACCCTGTTCTCCCACAGGCTGCTTCCTGTACTGATCTTGTTTGACTGGGTAGATGTGATACCCAGAGCATTCTGGAGTTCCTTTGAGTCTGCGGATATCTGTAATGTCTGTTTGTTGTCTTTTGCAGTAAACGTCAGGCTGCCATTTTGACCCTCACCTACAGTAACCTTTCCTGAACCGAAGGCTTTATCCAGCTTATTCTGTAAGCTATCCTTAAAAGCTTTAAAATCTTTTATCTCTTCCTTATCGCCGATCAGTTCAATATTCTTTGTCTGTCCGCCATAAGAAACAGAAATTGATTTTCCCTTAAGATAGCCGGAAAGGGGCTGCTTTGTTATAGCTGCAGCCTCGAATGAAGATTTATTTGAAGATGCGTTAAATTCATCAAGTGAAATGCCGTTATCTATATCATCCTGATTCATCTTGCCGGAATTAAAGCCAAGACTCTTTAAAGCAGATGATGTTTCCCTGATCACACAGCTTTTTCCTTTATCGGTAATACTGTCTGTCTGACTGATCTGGATCTGATCACCATTCAGTGTAAATTTAATGCCGCTCTTTCCATCTTTTCCGAGAAATCCCTGGGAATCAAGGGCTTCATTCAGCTGTTCTACTATCTTGTCAGAACTAGCCGTATAATCAATGGTAACTGTCTCTGTTTTTCCATTGTCCAGCTTTTTTTCATAACTGGTGGGGAACGTAAAGGTTGCTTCCGTTGTAAACTGCTTATCTGTAATACTGTAGGTTCCAAATGTCAGCTTCGTTCCGGAAAGATTGGAGGTCTTTATTTCTTTATTGCTAAAATCAGACGCGCTGATGCCGCCTAAGGTAATAGCTGAATCTGTTTTCTTTTCGCCGGAGATCAATGTGGCAGATGTTGCTAATTTGTTTACTCCCAGAACTGATACTCTGGATGCAGTGTCTGCGTTTCCTGTCGCTGATATATATTTTGTATAGTCAGGATCTCCCTGTACACTGACCTGGTTTTTTGCAAAGAAATCACTGTTTTTTAAGCTCTTTGTTGCTGAATAGCTAAGGTAATTGTCCTGAAGATCTATGATCTTATTGCTGATAGAACGATATGCATCCCGCTTCCATTCCAGTTTGGTCATAGCCTGTTTCTTGGATGTGATCTTGGATGTTGTTCTTGCTGTCATCTGTTCGATCAGTGCATCCCTGTCAATACCGGAAGCTAAACCACCAAATCCTCTTAAAGCTGTATTTCCAAGACTGCTGCTTGTACTTGATACACTTGACATATCTGCTGCTCCTTTCAGTCATGTGATGTCGCGGAGTACATAAAATGCGCCGCTTCTGTATACTTTATCCCTGTGATTCTATAGATTCTATATAAATATTTCGGCGCAGCATGAAAATTTATAAGATATGGCGTGGATGTTCTTTTACTTCCATACAGGCTCTCATGGACTGACTTAAAACAGCCACACGGAATTTATTGCGGTAAAAGGTTAACAGCATCGGGACTGTCGTATTATCTGCTACAATATATTTGGGCGGCAGCCTGGTAAGCATCAGCGCCTTCACATCTGCCTGACAGCGGCTGCAGGTACAGGTATCATTGCTTTTCAGTGCGTCAAGGATCAGTTCCGGAGTAAGAATCTCCTCCATGATATTTACGACCCGGTAACTTGGACCATCTTCCTGCTTCTGCTCTTCCTGTTGTTCCGGTTCTTTCTGTACAGGTGTCCCTGCGTTTGTTTTGGGCTGCTCTGTCTGTTCTTCTGTCTGTTCTTCTGTCTGTTCTTCCGGCTGTTCTTCCGACTGTTCTTCTGACTGTTCTTCTGACTGTTCTTCCGACTGTTCTTCCTGCTCCCCGGGCTGTTCTGCCTGCTCTTCTGTCTGTTCTTTTTCCAGCTCCTGGATCAGATTCTTCTGGATCTCTTCTGCCAGCTTTCCTTCTTCTCTTGGATCAACTACAGTCACATTAGCGGAAGGCACTCTTACCGGTTCTTCAGCAGCTGATCCTTCCTGCTGTGTTTCACCGGAAGCTGAAGAAGACGGCTGTGTTTCGCCAGAAGACGCAACTGGCGGCTGTGAACCTGTGATAAGGTTCAGCACATGTGAGGTTTTATTTGTTTTTTTTGCCATATTATTTCTCCCTGAAACCTATGATCTTTTCTACCTCATCTAAAAACTTTCCATAATCCTTTACAGCTGATGCTCTCGGACTGTACTCAAAAATACTTTCTCCATGGGCCGGTGCTTCTGCAATCGCCACTCCGGACCTTATTTTTGTGTCAAATACCCGGGTTTCCAGCTGCGCGGCCAGCTGCCCGGCCATTTCCAATACATCCCTGCAAAGACATGTTCTTGGATTAAAGCGGTTTAGCAGGATACCCATGATCTTAAGGCCGGGATTGATCTGTATGCGGACAGATTCTACTGTTTCCTTTAACTGTGACAGTCCAACCAGACTGAGGATATCCGATGCCATTGGTATAATAAGATAATCAGAAACTGCATATGCGTTAACTGTGAGAAGATTTAAGGCAGGGGGTGTATCGATCACAATATAGTCATAAAAATCCATTACCGGCTTTAAAACATTTTTTAAAATAGATTCTTTTTCTTCTCCCGGATTATACTCCAGACCACTGCTGCTTAATGTAATATCAGAAGGAAGGATATCGATCCCTTCTGTGCGGCTGATAGCCTTTTGTATGGATATATCTCCTTTTAATACATCCAGTATAGTAGATCCTCCTTCGGTATCCAGACCAAGGCAGAATCCAAGATTTCCCTGGGGATCCAGGTCTATACACAGAACCTTTTTACCTGCCATCGAAAATCCTGCAGCCAGCGCTGCTGATGTTGTGGTCTTTCCCACACCGCCTTTTTGATTTGAAACCGTAATGACCATTTATGTATCTCCTTTTATCCTCTCTTCTGCATACAATATTTTCTGAAAGATCTCCCTGTATTATTCTCCAAGGCGTTCCATGGATTCCTCTACCTGTTTTACCAGCTCCTGGATTTCCTGATATACAGCTGCTGACTCATTTGCCATACGGCCGATCTCATCTGCCACAACACCAAAGCCTACACCTGCTTTTCCGGCACGGCCTGCTTCAATGGCCGCATTCAGGGAAAGCATTTTTTCCATCGTAGCCGTCTGCTCCAGTCCCTTTGCCTTATACTTGATCTGTCCTACTGCATCCCGTACTTTCTTTTCCTCTTTTGCAAATGCTTCTACGCTGTCTGCATTGCTCTTCCGGTAATAAAGGGCATTAGCCCACAGATTCAGCATCTCAGCTAAAAGCTGCCCACCGGCACTTACTACTTCCTGGCTTGGGGCTGAATCATCCGGGTAATCTCCAAGGACGATACCGCCGATCACTGTACCTGCACGGAATCCTCCTACTGTAAGATCCTGGGTAAACTCTCGCAGCTCATTATGTTTTCCATTGGTATACCTGCTGTAAAAGCTGGTAAAGGAGTTTCCTCTCGTAATGTATTTTCCTTTCATATCCACTACTGCTGCTGTCATGCCTGTGACCGTTAAAAACAGATCCTGGATCCGCTGAAGTTCTTTTATATCCAGGATCTGACGGATATCCAGATTTTCTGTACTTTCATCTTTTGTAACGGTATCCATATAGGAAGTTTTCCCTGATACAGCTGATCCTGTTGCCACTTTAGAAGCTGTAACTTCATTTTTGGCTCCATTCTGGATCCACTGGGCCAGCTTGCGGTCTGTTTCCCGGATATGCTTAACCAGCACGCTTACCATATAGTTGATCTCGCCCAGGGAATTGATCGTCGGACCTTCCTGCTCCAGTTTTATAATGGCATCCCCCAGTTTCTGTTTATACCATTCATGAAATTTATGATGTTCTGTATATTCCGGATATTTTGACTGCTTCTGGAGATCCTCCTCATCTGAAAAGTGTTTCGTTACATATTCAACAAGAAATTCTCCCAGACTTGAGAGTTTTTCTCTTCCCTTTCCTTTTGAGCATGCATCCAGAAGGGTATTGACTTCGTCAAAAATCTTCCTGTGCTCACTGTCGATCAGTTCATTTCCTGTTACAAGATCCTGTGTTAATACATATTTTTCCATCCTTAGAGTCCTCCTTACTGCTGACTGTACTGTTTTTTAAAACGGGCAAGCAGTTCATCCATTACTGTGATCAGATGCCCGATCTCCGGCTTGGAAAGCTGTTCGTCTGCACCTAATTCTTTCCCCTTCTGCCTCATCTGCTCATTGATCAGGGAAGAGAAGATGATAACCGGGATCTTCTTTAAATGTTCGTCATCCTTGATCAGCTTTGTAAGCCTGTGGCCATCCATTTCCGGCATTTCGATATCTGTAATGACCAGATTGACCTTATCATACAGATCAGAATCATTATGTATTTGTGAAAGGTAATCCCATGCCTCCTGGCCATTGGAAAAATTCTTTACATTGGTAAATCCGGCCCTTTCCAGAGAATCATCGATCATTTTACTTAAAAGAATGGAATCTTCCGCGATCACAATAGGACTGTTGCAGATAGGGCGGTCTCCCATCTTATCTACATCTGTCACCTGTATAGTTGTTTCCGGTGCGATCTCTGCCACGATCTTTTCAAAATCCAGGATGATCACCAGCTCTTTTCCGCACTGGGCAATACCGGTAGCAACACTGTCATCTCCATTTGCAATGGTCTTATCTGGCTTCTGTATATCTTTCCATGAAATCCTGCTGATACCTTCGATACTGTCTACCCGGAAAGCGACCGTCATTTTATTAAAATTTGTTACGATAAACAGATCTCTTGGCCCATTTTCCCGGTCATCTCCTGTAAGATATTTTGCCAGGTTGATCACTGTGATCAGCTCATCCCTTGGTTTAAAGATGCCTTCTACTGCCGGGTTTGCATGAGGCATCGGTTTTACCTTTTCACTCATGATGATCTCCTGGACTTTTGCCACATTAATGCCATAAAATTCACCCAGAACTGTGAATTTCATTACTTCAATCTCGTTTGTTCCTGATTCTAAAAGAATCCCTTCTTTTTCATTTTTGACCATGATCTTCTCTCCTTTTTTCTGTAAACAGGCATGTCACAGATGGTGACACCACCATAAATGAAAGCCCTGGCTATAGATGGCGTTCCGGTCGTCCCACTGTACGCACGATCACATCGCCTGTTGCAAGATCTAAAAGCATGGTACGGGCATAATTTCCTCCTGTATCCTCTGCTGCGATACAGATTCCTTCCTGGGCCATGACTTTTTTTACACTTTCTGCATTTCTCTGCCCGATATTTCCAAAGCTGCTGTTTCCGCTGATCTCAAACATCTTGGCTCCCCCTGCGATCTTAACTACCATCCGGCTTTTTACCATACCGAATATTTTCAGCTTTCTGAGGGTTTCCCTGATGCCGCTGTCTGCAAATTTAAATGGATTGGAATCCTTTCCTTCAAACTGTGCCGGAAGCATGATGTGCAGAAGTGCTCCCAGACGGGTAACCGGATCATAAAAGGTTATCCCGATACAGGAACCCAAAGCATAGGTTATGATCCTTCCTTCCCCTCGTGAAAACTTCATATCACCGATTCCTACTTTTAATTCTGTGCCTCCGATCATTATGAAACTCCCAACCTCTCTAAAATATCGTTTAGAGAACGAATGTCCGGCAGCATGAGCAGCCAGTCAGAAAGTGCTTTTCCGCCGATCACAAAATCTGCATTGCAATACATCAGTTTATCTGTTTCATATCCATACTCAGCAATAGGTACCATTAAGATCCCACCCAGCATGTTGATGGTAGCACTTGGAACAGACAGTTCCACCTCTACATTTACAAGTTGTGAAAAAGCATTTATATAAGAACAGATAATGATGTTTCCTACTTCTACCAGTGCTGATCTGGCCATTTCGTCCATATCCAGAAAGGACTTATAACGGCTTCCAAGCAGTTTTTCCAATACCTCATTTGCAAAATCCAGGTCGAAAAGGAACAGCATCAACCCCTCAATATCACCTGACATTTTTACAAGGGCTGCTGCAACAAGCTCCTCCGCATCACCGATCCGGTTCATGGCATCATTGTATCCAAGGATATTCACAGATGGGATCGAGATCCGGACTTCTTTCTGCAGAAGCTTGGAAAGAGCAGTTGCTGCATGACTAGTACCGATACTGCCGATCTCCCGCATTACATCCAGAGCCTGCAGGTCCATATCTTCATATCGCTTTATTTCCATTTTTTACCTTATCCTCTCAGTGAATTGATCGTTCCCTCTATATCATCTGATGTAGTGATCATTTTTACAGCATAAGAAAAGGCTCTCTGACATTCGATCACATGGACCATTTCTTTTGCCATATCGGTGCCTGAATTCTCCAGTGCCCCTTTTTGCAGGACCGCATCTGATTTTAAAGAAGCTTCCATTCCATCCTGTGCTTTATATTCATTATCTCCTACGCTTAAGAGACGGCTGGGGTTTGAAAATGTGTATACACTTACCTTAGGAAGGTCAGTATCATCCTCTGTGCTGTCTGTATCATCTGTATCGTAGTCATCGTCTTCTGACTCTGATTCCTCCTGCAGCTTTTCTACATCTGTTACTTCCAGCTTAAGAGGCTGCCGGTTCTGGTCCAGCACCAGCTTTCCATCTTCTGTTGTAAGATAAAATCCATCTTCACGTTCTCCCCTGTGAAAATGACCGTTTCTTGTATAGGTGATCTCACCTGACGCAGGATCCTGTATCATAAAAAATGCATTAGGCTCCATAATTGCATAATCATATTCTTTTCCGGTCTGAGTAGCACCGGCTGTACTAAAATCCGTCCAGGTACGCTCCACTCTGGCTCCTGAACCTGTCTGCAGCTCTGTCTGGGCATTTTCAGAATCATTAAGATTATAGTGGATCAGTTCAGAAAAAGCCGCTGTTTTAGGTTTAAAGCCTGTATTGTTGATATTGGCCAGGTTATTGGATACAACTGACAGTTTTTTTGTAAACTGTCCGGCTCCTGCTGCTCCTGTATAAAATGACATATTCATTTCTTTATCCTCCTTACAGCTTACCGACATCTGACACAGACTTACTCATGATCTGATCATACATTTTCAGTGACTGGGCTGCGCTTTGAAGCGCTCTCTGGGATGACATCATAGCTGTCATCTGCTCCACCATGTCTACATTGGATTTTTCCAGCATTTTCCATTGAACAGTTGTATCTGCAGGCGTTGTTTCTGCCTGTGCAGTAGAGAAAAGTCCATTATCCTCTGCATGAAGCTGCCCCTGATCTGGAAAATCCACTACTTTCAAAGTTCCATAATCCTCTATGGTAACTTCCTGGCTGCCGCTTTCTTCACCATCAGACTGTTTTGTAATAGCAGCAGTAATGTGTCCTTTGGAATCAACTGTAAAGTTCTCATTTTTGATCTGGACAGGCTGTCCTTCTTTGTTTAAGACTCTTCCTGCCTGGTTTAAAACCAGATATCCATCTTTATCTACTGAAAATGAACCATTCCTTGTATACCGAATGCCCTGTGATGTCTGGATGCAGAAAAAGCCATTTCCATTTAAGGCAAAGTCATAGATCCCATCTGTCTGTTCCAGACCGCCCTGGTCATAATTGGTATAAACCTGCTTTGCTGTCTTTATTTTTGAAACAGTTGCCAGCTGGGTTGGATTTTCTTTGCTATACTGTCCTGTACGATAAAGCATTTCTTCTTTGAAAGTACTGCTTACCATTGTTTCGTTTTTATATCCAGGAGTCTGGATATTCACCATATTATTGCTGATGGTATTTAAGTTCCTGCTCTGGGTCAGCATGCCTGACGCCAGATTATAAAATCCCTGATACATCTGACTTTATCCCCTTTCCATTTTTTGTTTCTATAAAATGGCGCAGCTTACGCAAGGCGATCGTGTGGATCTGGGATGCTCTGGGCTGGCTGACACCTATGACCCGGCCCACCTGTTCCATTTTCAACCCTTCCATATAATGCAGTGCCAGTGTTTTCTGCTCTTTTTCATTTAGCTGGGCTATGCCTTCTGCCAGCACCCGCATATCCTCTTCCCACAAGCATGCTTCCTCAGGCTGTACCTGGGTATCGTTGTTTGTGATCTGGAGTCCATTGGATGTATTCTGGTTTTCCAGTAAAAAATCAAGAGACTGGATATTTCTCCTGTTTTTCATGGAAATGATCCTCTGACAGCGTTTTTTTTCTATTCCAAGATGCTTTGCCAGTTCATCAACTGTTGGTGTTCTTCCTAATTCACGCTTCATGTCCTCGCATGCAGATTCTATAATCCCCAACTGCTTGTAAAATCCCCGGGGCATCCACTCCTGTTTTCTTACATAATCCAGCATTGCTCCTCTTACCCGCGTTGTAATGTAAGTGGAAAACTTAATGTTTTTATCCGGATCATACATATCGATCCCTTTTATGATCGCCACCACACCTTCATTCACTGCATCTTCCATCTGCATGGTGGTAGAATAAAGATCATATAGTTTCGTTGCCGTGGTTCTGGCTATGTACAGATACTGCATTGTGATCTCTTTCTTTATTTCCGGATCTTTCGTTTTTTTATAAAGCGCAAATAACTCCTTCTCTGCCTTTTCCTGCTTATCTTCCATAACTTTACTCACTCCTGTTATCTGCTGTTTATATCATTTGACCGTACACTTATGATCCTTTTTTCATTGTACTTATATTTCCAATTGACTGGATCTGCACATTATTTGCGATCTCATTAAATGAAAGCACCCTGATATTAGGATAAAAGGGTTCTACCAGATGGTAAAAATGGATCCTCATAACCTGTGAAGTCAGGATCACCGGATTCTGTGATAAACCACTGAACTTTTTTATCTGCTCTGCCAGCTGCCGGATCACATGCTGGAGCATTTCCGGGTTTAATGCCAGATATAAGCCATTTTCCCCTTTTGACAAGGATGCGACCATTTCCCGTTCCAGCTGGGCATCCAGTGTGATGACTTTCATGCATCCGTCTGTACAGTACATGCGGGTAATGGTACGTTTAAGAGCTGTCCTGATCTTTTCTACTGTCTGGTCCAGCTCTCTTGGAGGAAGACCTGTTTCTGAGGCTGTCTGCATCAGATTCTCTACAATGGTCTCCAGGTCGCGGATCGGGATTCCTTCTT
Organism: Clostridium sp. MCC328; assembly: GCF_018785465.1. Taxonomy (NCBI): domain Bacteria; kingdom Bacillati; phylum Bacillota; class Clostridia; order Eubacteriales; family Clostridiaceae; genus Clostridium; species Clostridium sp. MCC328. The sequence goes on along the minus strand of NZ_WQPW01000001.1, from coordinate 60,502 downwards.
TTAGAAGGTTTGTAAGAACTCTCTGGAAATAACTGTAGCTGATCATCTGTGGTATTGCCTCTTCCACCAGTTCAGGAGCTGTTTTTTTCAAATTTTCCGTAAGCCTTACCACTTCCTGTCTTGTAAGCAGTTCGTATGAATGCTGCCGGATGACTTCTGAAAGATGCATGAGCAATACAGACAGAGGATCAATGACCGTATAACCATATAATTCAGCCCGATCTCTGTTTTCAGGCTTGATCCACCTGCTGGGTATACCGTATGCCGGTTCAATGGCCTCAATACCTTCAATTTCTTCTTCCACCTCCTCTGGTTCCAGAGCAAGGAAATAATCAATCAGGATCTCTCCTCCTGCAACTTCTTCTCCTTTTATGCGGATACTATACTGACTTGGTCCCAGGGAAGAACTGTCCCGGAGCCGGATGGATGGGATCACAAACCCCATATCCTGGGCATATTGGCGGCGGAATATAACGATCCTGCTGATCAGCCTTCCGCCTACTGACTCATCTGCCAGAGGGATCAGACTATAACCAAACTCGATCTCCACTGGCTCCAGTGTAAGAAGGCTGTATACATTATTTACATCTTTAAAATATTCTTCCTCACTTACTTCCTCTTTTGCAGCAGCCGCCTGAGCCTGTGGGGAATCCTGAAGCTGGGTAGAAGGAGCCATTGCCATTTGTGACAATGCCTGTGGCTCTTTTTTTATCTTTCCGGAAAGATAAAATCCGCTTCCCATAAGACATGCAGCCACAACCAGAGTCCTTACTGCCGGCATTCCAGGTATCACAGCCATAACCGCCACTGCTGCACCACTAACGATCATAGCATGAGGCTGGGCCAGAAACTGCTTTGATACATCTTCATTTAAGCTGCCTTCTGAAACAGCTCTTGTAACGATCATTCCTGTTGCAGTAGAAATAAGAAGAGCCGGTATCTGGGATACCAGACCATCACCTACTGTCGCAATGGAATAGGTACTCAGCACGGCTGAGATGCTGCTGCCGGACTGTACAATACCGATGATGCTGCCGCCGATCAGATTGATGGCAGTTGTGATAAGTGACATAACTGCATCACCCTTTACGATCTTAGTCGCACCATCCATTGCGCCATAAAAATCTGCTTCTCTCTGAACCTTGGCACGCCGTTCCCTTGCCTGTGTTTCATTGATCAGGCCAGAACTAAGGTCTGCATCAATAGCCATCTGTTTTCCCGGCATGGCATCCAGATTAAATCTGGCTGCCACCTCTGCCACTCGTTCTGCACCTTTTGTGATAACAATAAACTGCATCAACACGATGATCAGGAAGATGATCAGACCTACTACTACGTTTCCTCTTAAAACGAAATCACCAAAGGCAGCAATGACACGGCCTGATGAACCTCCCTGAGAAAGGATATTTCTCGTGGTTGAAACATTGATACCCAGACGGAACAGCGTGGTAATAAGCAAAAGAGAGGGGAATATGGAGAATTCCAATGGCTCCCGAATGGTCATGGTTATTACCAGGATCATCATGGAAAGGGACATATTCAATATGATCGCCACATCCACCAGTCCCGCCGGAAGGGGAATGATCAAAAGCAATATGATCGTGATCACAAACATAACCACTGAGTAACTCAATAACCGTTTCATTCGTCCATTAATCTCCAACTATTATTTTTTATCTTTATTTTTCCCGTTATCCTGTTTATACAGATATACCAGGATTTCTGCCACTGCCGTATAAAATTCTGAGGGGATCGGCCTGTCCAGTTCACAGGAATTGTACATAGCCCGTGCAAGTGGTTTATTTTCAATGGTATAAACATTGTTTTCTTCCCCCACCTTTACGATTCTTAACGCCAGTTCATCTAATCCCTTGGCAAGTACTACCGGAGCATTGTCATGATCAGGATCATATTTTAAAGCAATGGCCACATGGGTAGGATTTCGTATGATCACATCTGCCTGGGGAACCTTCTGCATCATCCTGCTGGATGCCATCTGACGCTGCAGGCTTTTGATCCTGTTTTTAATCTCAGGATTACCTTCTGTCTGTTTATACTCATCTTTTACTTCCTGCTTTGTCATACGAAGCTCTTTTTCGTATTCCCAGCGCTGATACAGATAATCGCCAAAGGCAATGACCATAAAGGCAATACATACACGTATCAGCAGATCAAAGATCATTTTCATCATATAAGCCGCAGATGCTGCAGGATTCATATCGATCATTGATGCCATGGGCTGCAGATCCTGCTTCAGTATGTTGTAAAGCAATACCAGCAGCAGTGTTATCTTGATGGAGTTTTTCACCAACTCTACTGCATTTTTCATGGAAAACAGACGTTTTATACCTGAAAGAGGATTAAGCCTGTTCCATTTTGGCCGGATGGATTTAAAGGATACATTAAAACGTGTTTGTACTCCATGCGCCACAATTCCAAGTAAAAGGGCTAAAAGCAACAGAGGAAGCGCACATTTTAAAAACACAGACAGTGTAACAAAAACAAGGCTGGCTGAAAGCATATCTTCTGAGGACCGGGCTGCTCCATCTATGACCCATGTCATATAATTTTTCATCTGTCCATATATAAAAGGAAGCCATATGCGGATCCCGAAAAATATGCCAGCCAAGATCACTACGGTAGCTACATCCCTGCTTTGGAAGATATTTCCTTCTTTTCTGGCATCCCGCCGCTTTTTGGCGGTAGGCTGTTCGGTTTTCTCCTGGCCACTCTGTCCCATCTTCTATGACACTCCTTTAGACTGGTTTCATATTGCTTAAAAGCTTCCACATCATCTGATACATATATGTAAAGATGGTATCTATATAATCTGCCATTGGCGAAAACAGTAGCAGCATCATCAAAAGCCCCATTATGATCTTTACCTGGAAATTTACCGTAAAAACATTGATCTGGGGAATGATACGCATCAGAATCCCCATTGCCAGTTCTGATACAAGCTCAATTGCTATCATTGGAAATGCAAACTGCATACCAGTAAGGATCCCCTGGCAGAATCCAGCTGTGATCACATGGACCAGCATGGGATTAAATGTCACTTTTCCAAAAGGGATCAGCTGTACCGACTGGTAAAACAGTTCTAACAGCCGCAAATGACTGTTGCTGGCAAAAAAGATCAGTACCATAAATGCATAATAAATACCGGAACTGACCGTTGACTGGGTTCCATACTGGGGATCATAAACCTGAGCCATGCTAAGTCCCATTGAATAATCCATAATGGAAGAAGCAAACCGGATCGTAAGGAATGCCAGTTCCATTGCAAAGGCTAACACTGCCCCAAGAAAAAGCTCTCCCGCAAGCATTAGGATGTACTCTGCCATTGATCCCGGATATGCCATCTGGGTCTGGTCTGCAGACAGATACAGGAGCAGTGACAGGGCAAAAATAAAATATGCCCTTATTTTTACAGGAAAATTACTTTTTCCAAAAAGGGGATTGAATCCGATGGCTCCGCTCATACGCATCACTGCCATTGAAAATGTGATAAACATAAATCTTCTTTACCCCTTTGCGATCAATTCCACTATGTATTGAAAAAATTCCTGAAGCATGACCAGCATAGAACTTCCTAAAAAACCTAAAAGCACCATAATAGCCAGCAGCTTGGGGACAAATGTCATTGTCTGTTCATTGATCTGTGTGGCTGCCTGAAAAACAGCAATGACCACACCTACGATCATACTGATCAACAGAAATGGCAGCGACAGCTTCATTGCCAGCTGGAATGCTTCATACATGATATCCAGGATCTGCACTTCTGTCATATTCCCACCTCTTTCCTACCGGAAGCTTTGTACCAGACTGGAAAATAAAAGTTCCCAGCCATTTACTGTAATAAATAAAAGTAACTTAAAGGGAAGAGAGACCATAGTTGGCGGAAGCATTACCATACCCATGGACATAAGGGTGGTAGACACCACTATATCTATAAGCAGAAATGGAAGATAAATCAGAAATCCTGCAAGAAACCCTTTTTTTAATTCGCTGGTCATAAAAGCCGGTACAACAACAGTAAGAGGATATTCTTTCACATCTTTCTTAACTTCCTGTTTTGACATCTGTACAAAATGATCCAGCGTATCCTTCTCTGTATTGCGAAGCATGAATTGCTTCAGTGGATCTGCCATGCGGCTTACTGCCTCCTGCTGTGTGATCTCCCCATTTTTATAGGGCTCGTAGGCAACCGTATTGATCTGACCTATAACCGGACTCATAATATACAGCGACAAAAAAAGTGCCATGCCTGTTAATACCATATTAGGCGGTGTCTGCTGGACTCCCATTGCATTTCTCGTAAAAGAAAGTATGATTATAATACGCATAAAGGAACTCATCATAACCACAATGGAAGGAAGCAATGCTGCAAAGGTAAGCAGCATGATAATATCCAGCGCAGGAACATTTCCTCCATTTAAGCCTGTAATCAGCTCATTCATTCGTTTTCTCCTCCTTAAACCGTTCCAGAACCTGGATCCCCGTCTGACTAGTCCCAAGCAGATATTGGTTTTCATCCAGTTTAAGAAGAATAATGTACTGATCATTTCCTACTTTTAGTTGTTCCAGTATCCGCATCTTTCCCCCTTTATTTCCATAAGGGGCGTTCTTCCCCAGGTACCGGCTTGCCTGCCATGCCAAAAACAAAATGACTACAAAAGCAAGCAGCATACCTGTTGTAGAAACAATATCTGTTATCATATTAAGGGCTCTCCGGATTGATATCCCTGGTTACAATATCGGTAATACGGATACCAAAATTATCCTCTACTACTACAATATCTCCCCTGGCAACACACTGTCCATTTACATACAGGTCTGCCTGTTCTCCTGCCATTTTGTCCAGGACTACAAGAGATCCCTGGGTAAACTCCAGAATATCCTTTACCAATTTCTTAGTGCGTCCTATTTCCACTGATATCTCCAACGGCACCTTCATGAGCATTTCCTGGTTGGCGCTTTCTTCTCCATTTTCACTTCCAGAAGATTCAAGACCAGGCGCATTGGCCGGCCGGATCAGGGCAGGTTCCCTGGATTCCTTTTTCCCTTCCTGTTCCCGTTTTTCCATATCCTGCATCAACTGCATCATCTGCACCTGTGACTGCTGCATCTGATTCAAAAGCTGTAAAATAGCCGGATTCATATCTGCTGAAATACCAGCTGGAATCTGGGAATATACAGGCTGCGATGTAGGTGCTGGCTGCGGTGTAGGTACTGGCTGCGGGGCCGGTTCTGGCTGCGGGGTTGGTGCTGGCTGTGGGGCCGGTTCTGGATCAGGGGTTGGTGCTGGTTCTGGATCAGGCTGCGTTTTTTCTTTCTCTGCTGCCTCTTCTATTACCTTCTCTGCAGTTTCTTCTGCTGCCTTTGATCCTGACTCCTTATTTTCTGTCTGAACCTCTGCTGCTTCTTCCAGGGATATCTCAAATGGTTCCAAAAGCCTTTTGGCAAGCTTTTCCGGCATAATATTTAAAAACTCACTTTTCAGCTTTCCTTCGATCTCAAGGGTAAAGGAAATGACCACCATAGGAATTGTTTCCGGAAAATACTTGTTTTTAAAGCTTTCTGCGTCTGTGATCTCAAAAGAAACTGGTGTGGATATATTAACTGTAAATTTCAAAAATTCTGAAAGTGCCGTTGCTGAAGCACCCATCATCTGGTTCATTACCTCACAAATAGCACTTCTGTTGATCTCATCCAGTTCAAATTTATCATCTGGTACCTCTTCGCCCAGAAGGGTTCCTACTATGATGCGCACGTCATTTCTGCTGAACATCATAATATTGCTTCCTTCCAGGCCCTCTACATAAGCGATTTCTACTCCTACTGCCGGTTCCAGCTTTTTAAACTCAAACTGATCCCTTGTAAGGATCTTTACCTTTGGAGTCGTGATGTGAACGGTAGATCCCAAAAGGGTAGACATTGCTGTCGCTGATGCTCCAAGGCTGATATTCATCATCTCCCCAAGAGCATCTATTTCCATCTCATTAAAGCTGAGTGCACCCATTCTTATTTTCCTCCTGTTTTCTACTTACCGATTTCCAGTGCTTTCTGAGCCATCAGCTTAATTGCGTTTAATGCTGTTACATTTGCTTCATAAGACCGGGTCGCTGACATGCTGTCTACCGTTTCTTTCAGCACATCCACATTTGGCATAGTCACATAGCCGTCTGCATCCGCATCCGGATGATCCGGATTGTAAACTTTCTTAGCTTCTCTGTCATCTTCCACAATGCCAGAAACTCTTACTCCTGCATGACGGCTGGTTATTCCTTTTCCCCGTGCTGCATTTTCCATTGCCTGGGCAAAAGACGTATCTGAATAGCTTTCAAGAAGTACATTTTTCCTTCGGTATGGACCACCTGACTCTGTCCGCGTTGTGTCCATATTTGCTATATTTTCTGCCGCAATATCCATCCTGACACGCTGTGCGCTCATTCCAGAAGCGCTTATATCGAATGAACCTAAAAATGCCATAACAGTTCCCTCCTTATGGATCATTTTCCTAAAATGTCATTTACAGTTTTTACAATTCTCTGTGCATCAAAAGGCTTCACCACAAAATCACGGGCACCTGATTTGATCGCATCTACAACCATGCTTTCCTGTCCCATTGCTGTACACATAACAACTTTGGCATTTGGATCACCTTCACGAATTTTTTTCAAAGCCTGAAGCCCGTCCATATTTGGCATGGTGATATCCATAATTACCATGTCCGGTTTTTCCTCACTGTATTTTTTTACTGCTTCTGCCCCATCCTGTGCCTCGATAAAATCGTTATATCCACTTGAACTGAGAGCTTTCTTGATCATCATCCTCATAAAAGCAGCATCGTCTACCAGCATTATCTTAGCCATTTCTTATTCCTCTTCTTCCTTCATTCTTATTTATACTCCCGTATTCCGGAGCGTATTTATCCTTGTTCTTTTACAGATCCGTCACTGTTATCAGGATCTTCTTCCTTCTGCGGCATTATATCCGTTTTCTTTTCTTCTATTTGTGACGCAATGCATTTTTCAATCTTCACAGCCACATTTTTCTTATAACATCCCATTTGTCCTGTAAACCAAGGCTGACGTCCTACAAAAAGTCTGACCGGACTGTCTTTTGGCTTTCCAAGATCGATCACATCTCCTACCTGGATCTGATAAAGTCCTTTCAGATCCAGCTGTACCGTGCCAAGCTGTCCTGTAATAGGCAGTTTGGAGTAACGGATATTATCCATGATCTTCTCTTTATTATCCTGATAAGAAAATCCTCTTGCCAGGTGCTTGCGGTTGTCAATACTGTGAAAGATCACCGTAAGAAGATTGCCCGGAAGGCAGATCTTTACTTTTTCCTGTGCCTGTCCAGATATGTCCACATTTAAAATGATAATGGCTACTGTTTCATCCAGACCTACATCCTGGACCATGGTTGGATTTTCTTCTACATGTTCTACGGAAAAAGCAATGCTCACATAATTTGAAAATCCATCCTTTAAAGCACCTGTCATATATTCTACAATCCGCTTGTACAAAGCACGTTCCACGTCGGAATACCGGTAATCATCCTCTACTGCTACAACATCTTCGCCCCCCAGCATATGGTTGATCAGTGTAATCACCATACCCGGAGTTACAAACAGCATCAGTGGAACACTCATTTTTTCTTCTCCTGCTATTGATGCGTCTATCATTGTCATGCAGTCGTTTTCGTGAAGGGCATTTACGTATTCGTAATACCTTCTTTCCTGTACATCCAGCACCGTTATGTCCGTCATCACGCGGAAAATACCGTTGATCTGGGAAGTAAGAATACGTGCATAATTCTCAAATACACTCCTGAGGATCTTCATTTTTTCTTTTGTGAATTTCCTCGGGCTGAAAAAGTCGTATTTAATATAGTTCTTTTCTTCTGGTGACAGAGGCTGTACAGATTCGGTTTTCTTTTCCTGTGCTGGTGCATCTGCACTCATGGATTTTAAAAGTGCATCTATCTGGCTTTGTGATAAAACATCTGCCATTCTTCCTGACCTCTCTTATTCACTGGTATTTTGCATTTCCTCCACAGACCCTGCATCTTCTGCACCTGCATCTGCTGCACCGGTATCTACCGGTGCCTCTGTATCTGCCGGTACGGTTTCACCACCCTGGGAAGAGCTTTGTGACTCTCCTACTGTTACTACTGTAGTATTCGCATATTCACCGCTCTTAAACTCTTTATAATACTCATTCAGGTCTCTTTCTTTTGCCCCATTATCTAAAAGCAAAAATTCAATCCTGCGGTTTTTTATCCTTCCTTCTTCTGTGGAATTATCTGCTATAGGGCGATATTCACCATAACTTATATCCACCAGCTTCTCCGGCTTTATTACATTCTGCTGCTGAAGATAAATACATACTTCTGCAGATCTCATCGCCGAAAGGATACGGTCTTTTCGTATAATCTGTGGATTGATCTGTGAATTATCTGTTACTTTCGCAGTGTGGGACATGATATTAACCTGTTCAATCCCACCTGCTGCAGGAGCTATGGCTTTTGCAAATGTATAGAGGACTGCCTGTCCTTCCCGTGTAAGCACGGAGCTGTTTGCACCGAAAAACACATTATTTGCAAAAGAAACATAAGTATAATCATCTCCCCTGATGACCGTAGCCTCCTTTACACCCGCCTGATTCAGGCTTTCAGCGATCGTAAGATACAGCTTATTTACATCTTCTGCCTGAAGATCTTCCTGGCCGATCTCCTGGCCTTTGCTATCCACCTCTGGGGTATCTGACATCTGGGAATTAATGGTAATATTCTCTGATCCCTGGTTCTGTATGTTTGGGATGCTTTTCACAAAAATAGTCCATTTCTGTGCGTCCAGGTTAGACATGGAATACAGCATGATAAAAAATGTAAGCAGCAATGTTACCATGTCTCCATAAGTATCCATCCAGTTGCCGCCGCTGTCTGTGGGGCGATTTTTCTTACTCATTTATCTTCCTGTTCCTTCCCCTGAGAATCTCCACCTTCTGTTTTTGCAAGGATCTTCTGCTGCTGTGACTGTTTAATCGATGCAAGAAGATGTTCCCTCAGGTATTTTGGATTTTCTCCTGCCTGTATGGCAATGATCCCTTCAATGATAGTAGAACAATACAGTTCTTCCTCATCCTGACGGATCCTCAGTTTCTTTGCGATCGGATTAAAAATAACATTTGCAAGAATACAGCCGTAAAAGGTTGTGATCAATGCTATTGACATGTCACTGCCGATAGTAGATGAACCGCCTGCATCCATATTCATTCCCTTCAGCATGTTGATCAAACCGATCAGGGTACCTATCATACCAAAGGACGGTGCATAAGATGCAGCTTTTTCATAAAGACCTGCCGCCTGGTCGTGACGGACCATCATATTATCCAGTTCTCTTTCCAGAACCAGCCTTACTTTGTCCGGATCGTTTGCATCTACGATCATCAGGACACTCTGCCTAAAGAAAGGATCCTTGATCTCCGCCGCTTTATCCTCCAACGCCAGAAGGCCGCTCTGCCTTGCTATGGTTCCCAGATCTACAAGCTGTTCGATCAATTTAGGGATATTATAGCGGTTTCCCCTTATAAGTACTGCAAAATGCTTTGGGATATCCTTTAATATCCCTAATGGATAGCTGGACAAAGTTGCTGACAGAGCCCCACCAATTACAATGACCATACTGGGGATATCAATAAAGTTACCAATCTTAGCAAAACCGATTCCGTTTACAATTAAAGCAAAACCCAGGATTATACCTAGTAATGTTGTAGGATCCACCTGCTTTTCCTCCTAAATCTGCATCTCTTTTTTTATGCTGACACATCTTTGAAAGAACCCGGCCACCTGATCTTTGATATTTTCTACACTGTCTTTTACCAGATAGTAATCTCCATTCATCATACGGATCTTTGTTTCCGGGATCTGTTCGATCAATTCAACCTGAAGCCAGTTCAGATATAAAATTTCTCCGTTAAGTCGTTCTACACAGATCATATTCCTTACCGCTTCATGTTGATCAGATCAGACAGGATCTCATCACTGACTGTGATGATCTTTGAATTGGCCTGAAAGCCTCTCTGTGTTGTGATCATATCAGAAAATTCCTTTGCAAGATCCACATTGGAAGCCTCCAGATATCCGGTCATTAAAGAAGAGGTGCTTCCTCCTGGGATCGTAGCGGAAGCATTACCACTGTTATCGCTTTCTGCTGCCCCATAGTAAAAAGAACCCTTTTTGCTTAAGCCCTCCGGATTCTGGAAGGTGGCAATGGCAACCTTACCGATGCTGACGGTTTTTCCATCCTTATCCGGATCCGTTGACTTTACTGTACCTGAAATCTCTCCCAGACTGTTGATCTTTACATTTGTCAGCTGCAGCGGAGCATCACCAAAATCATTGCCTGTTACATCACTAGGAACCTTGATGGCTACAAGATCTCCATCAAATCTCGTTGGCTTATCTACCTCATCCGGACGGAAACCATAAACAAAATTTCCGTTGGCATCTGTAAGATATCCGTTTCCGTCAATATTGAACTGACCAACTCTGGTATAATCAAAGTCCGTTTTCTTCATATCCGCTACTGTAACCGTTTCTGTGCTCTTTGGGAATGTAATAAAGAAGCCTTCTCCGTCTACACTTGCATTAAGACCACCTACATAGGTTGGTGTAGAGGCACTCATATCCGTACTGATGGAACCCATCATGGAACCATATCCATACTGGGCTGCATTTACACCACCGGCATTCTCGCTTCCCTTTGTGGAGGTGGTGGAAGTCTGGTACATCGCCTCTTTAAAGCTGTAGCTCTGGGACTTAAAACCAAATGTATTTACGTTTGCAATATTGTTGCCGATGACGTCCAGTTTGTTCTGATGCGCCCTAAGACCTGATACTGCTGAATCCATTGCTCTTAACATATTCTTTTGCTCCTTTTTACATTTCTTCTGTTTCTGTATCTTCAGATCCTCTGTCTTTCAGATCTGCATTTGCTAACTGTTCTGTGATCTTATCTGTTTTTTCAGATCCTCTGTCAGGATCTTTTTCATCTGCTTTCTCTGGAAGCTTTCCTACTCCCAGGACACTGGACATCTTATAGCTGGTATCATCACCTTCCAGACGTACCACCGGATCTCCCTGGGTAAAATCAACAGAAATTACCTTCCCATATTTCACGCCATTTGCTGCCCCGGTATCAGGATCCGTAACCGCCACAGTTACCTCCTGACCGATCAGGCTGCCTGCATATGTCTGAGTTGTAACAGCAGCTGATGTATTTAATGACTCTGTCATGGCAGTAAGTGACTGGACCATTGCCATATTTGTCATCTGGGACATCATTTCGCTGTTATCCATAGGGCTTGTCATATCCTGATTGGAAAGCTGTGCTGCTAACAGCTTGATAAAGCTGTTTACATCCATCGTGTTCTTGCTGTTGGATCCGGCACTGTAAACACCTGCCTGATACGGGTTTGCAGTGCTGCTGACTGTTATTTGATCTGCCATATCACTTTAATCCTCCTTCTAGGTCAGTCCCAGCCTTAGCTGTTGGGCAAAGCTGTCATCCTGCTTCTGGCGCTGCTCTTTTTGATCCTGCCTGCCGTTTCTGCCATGACCGGTATCCTGATCCATGTTTTGCCTGTTTTCAGTCTGTTCCGGTGTGTAAATAACAGTAGGAGTTCCTGTTTTTTCTTCCAGGATCTGTGCCAGATGCCCTGCTTCTTTGCTTAATATCTCCAGTGTTTTTGCACTGGTTGAAAAAATAGTGACCTCTGTTTTTCCTTTTTCATACTCCAGCCGGATAGTCAGCTTTCCAAGCCTTTCCGGCTCCAGGGAAAGCTCCAGCTTTCCTTTTTTTTCACTGATCTTTGTATCCAGGTAGTTTCCCAGATCCTCTGTCAATGTATCCTGGGCTGTTGGCAGCCGGTCTGCCGGTCCTGTATCAACAGCAGCTGGTTTTGCTGCTGTGCCAGCTGAACTTTCAACAGTTCCTGTATAACCGGGCGATGCCAGGGCTGTCATTTCCTTTCCGGAAATATGTTCCTTCTGGTCTGGTATTTCTTCTTCCCGGTTCATTTTGGCAGTTTGCTTTGACTGCCCGGCTTCTTCTGCCTCTCCTGATTTTTCTTTCTCTCCAGTCTGGTCCGATCTGTTCCGGAGCTTTAAGTCATCTGCATGGACAGCTGTTTCTGTGTGGGGGGATTCTGTGTGGGGGGATTCTGTCTGCTGTATGGTACTGACCGCTGCCGTCTGGTCCTCCATTCCTGTTTCCACCGTTGTCTGTACAGCCAGATCTTGTATTCCATTTATTTCATTGTTGTAAACAGCAGGCGTTTTACTATTTTCTGCTGTTATCTGTACAAAGGTCCTGTAACAGGCTTCAGAAACATAGGCAGCTGCCAGTTCCTGCTCCTGCTCTTTTTCTCCATCCTGGCTGTTCTTTCCGTCCTGTATGTCCGTTACTTTTATTTCTGCTTTTATTTCATCTGTTTTTACGTTTTCTCCGGACTGCCTGCCATTAACCTGTTTTTCATTTCCACTGTTTTTGGTTTCTTCTGGCTGTGTTTCTTTATTTTTTGTTTCCCCTGTTTCTGCTTTTTTTGTTTCGTCATCCTGGGCTGCTTTTTTCTTGTATTTTGTCAGCATCGATGCAAAATCTGACCCATTCTCCACTTTTTCTTCTGGGTTCGTACCTGACTTCACAGAATATCCTGTTTTTATCTGACCGGTATTTTCAATCCTGCTCAACCTAGATTACCTCCCTGTTTTGAGAATATCTGGCTGTTCTTGAAGCAAATTCTTCTATAAACAGCTCCTGTGCCTTTTTAGCAGCTTTTTCATACTCACTCTGCCGCCTGTCCTTTAACTTTTCATAACGGGACGTATCTATCTTTGCAGCGATCACCTGTACTTTTTTCTTTTCTTCTTGCTGCTGTAAAAGCTTTAACTGTTCCTGTTTTTTCCGGATCTGATCTTCCATTTCACTGATATACATACCATAAAGACAAATATCTTTTATCTGTACATCCTGTTTTTTCAAATCATCCATCTTATTCTGGGCAGATACCAGCTTGTTCTCCAGTTCCTGTATCTCTGCTTCTTTTTTCCGGATCTGTGCCAGAAGTGTACCATGTTCTGCCTTAATGCTGTCCAGAATCTGTTCCTTATAATGAAGTACATTTTCAAGACTGTATTTAAATCTCTTCATCTTAAGTATCATCTCCTATAACTGCTAACCCACGATTTTTTCCATTCTCCTTATGCTTTCCTCATAAGGGATATTTTCATTTGTTTCCTGTTCCAGAAATTTATTCATATCACCTATGCGGTCAACTGCTTCATCCAGAGCACTGTTTGCACCTTTTTTGTAAGCGCCAATGGAGATCAGGTCTGCATTTTTCTGATAAAGACTTAACATGTTCCTGAACCTTGAAGCTGCTTTCCTGTGTTCTTCCCCGGCTATATCATTCATAAGACGTGAAATACTTGCACTGATATCAATAGCCGGAAAATGGTTTGCATTAGCCAGCTGCCTGCTTAAAACAATATGACCATCCAAAATACCTCTGACTGTATCAGCCACCGGCTCATTGGTATCGTCTCCCTCCACCAGTACCGTATAAATCCCGGTAATGGAACCTTTTGCAAAATTCCCGCTTCTTTCCAGAAGCCTTGGAAATTCTGCATAAATAGAAGGTGTATAACCTCTGGCTATAGGCGGTTCTCCAATAGCAAGACCGATCTCCCTCTGTGCCATGGCATATCTGGTAAGAGAATCCATCATCAGCAGCACATCTGCTCCCTGATCCCTGAAATATTCAGCGATCGTTGTTGCAACCAAGGGACATTTCATACGCAGCATTGCCGGCTGGTCTGATGTGGCTACAATAAGGACAGAACGTTTCATGCCCTCTTCTCCCAGATCCTTTTTAACAAATTCCAGAACCTCCCTGCCTCGCTCTCCTACCAGGGCGATCACATTGATATCTGTTTTTACATTCCGGGCGATCATTCCCATCAATGTACTTTTTCCAACACCGGAGCCTGCAAAAATCCCCATTCTCTGACCTTTTCCAATGGTATTTAAACCATCAATGGCCTTAATCCCAAATTCCAGATGTTCCCTGATAGGAGGACGGTTAAGAGGGTTGATATAGGCACTGTCTACTGTATAAAGCTTCCCTGGGGGAAACTCTCCTTTTTCGTCAATGGGATGCCCCAGCGCGTTGATGATACGGCCTTTCAGGAAGTCTCCCACCGGTATCTGCAAACGGCATCCGGTATTGCGGACAAAACTTCCCGCTGTGATCCCGCTGATATTTTCATAGGTCATCAGCTGTATTTTGCCATTTTTGAATCCTACCACTTCCGCAGGAACCTGACAGTTCTCAGCTTCATTGTAGATCATAACAATATCACCAATACCGGATCTGCCTCCGGAAGCTTCCATTGACATTCCCACTACATTTTCAATTTTTCCAATGCGGTCTGCTGTTTCTGCCTGCTGTATTAACTTCAGGAGATTTTCATACATGGTTTTCACCTCTGTGTACTTTATGTATCCATAAAATCTTTATGTATTGGCGTTGTCTACAAGTCTGTGTATATTTTCAAGCTGGGTATCTACACTCATATCTATAATCCCGTCCGGCATTTCGATGATACAGCTTCCGCATTTTCCGTCCTCCATTACTATAAATTTGACGTTGTCAGAGAGCCGTGACAGTTTCTCTGCCAGATGTCCATCTGCCTGAACCATGGTCTCATAGTCTTCTTTTTCCATATAGATCTTGACCCAGTCCATTTTCTGCAGTTTTTCTGTTTCAGCTTCTATCATCCTGCTTATAACAGAACCGCTGGATCTCAGGCTGATATGGATCACTTTTTCAGCCACTGCCACAGCAATATCTTTTAATTCTTCCAGATATTCTCTGAGGCATTTTTCTTTTTCTTTGTTGATCTCTATTAAGGCTTTTTCCAGGCTTTCTTTAAAAAACCGCTGATTTTCACGATGTTTCGCCTCATTTTCCTTTTCTGCCCTAATCAGTCCCTCTTCATAGCCTTTTTGTCTGCCTTCTTCAAATCCTTTCATCTGGGCTTCCTCAGAGATCTGTTCTGCCTTTTCCTTTGCTTCCTGTTCAATGGCTGCCGCTTCTTTCCGGGCTTCTTCTAATATTTTTTCTTTTTCCCTGAGCCCCAGCTCTATTTGTTCCTGACTGCATTCCAGACCATTGTATGTATCATTGTCCGCATTTAAAGAAGCTTCCGTTTCTTTTTTATTCTGCTTTTCTGTTTCTGGTTTCTGTGCATCCGGTGCCGTAAATACCTGTAAGGGAAGCTTCCGGACTCTGGCTTTATTTTCAAAGCCTGTATCCTGATCAGACAACAATGTTATCGTCATCTCCTCCCTTATTGATTATTACTTCTCCTGCATCTTCCAGTTTACGGATCAGATTAACAATACGCTGCTGTGCCTCTTCCACTTCCTTCAGTCTTACATTGGTAGTGATCTCCAGATCGCTCTTGACTGTTTCTGCCATACGCTTGGACATATTTGCAAAGAATACGTTCTTCATATCCTCTGATGCAGTCTTTAATGCATATACAATATCCTTGGAATCGCAATCCCTGATAAAACGCTGTACAGATCTTGGATCCATATCGATGATATTCTCGAACATGAACATCTTGTCCCTGATGCTTTTTGACAGTTCCGGATTATCTTTATCCATTTCATCAAAGATCTGTTTCTCGTTTCCTCGGTCAACATGGTTCATTACATCTGCCACATAATCAATACCGCCCAGGTTCATATTATCCTCACTGGTAATGATCGTAGCGAATTTCCGCTTCATTTCCTCTTCCACAATAGCTATTGCCTCAGGAGATACACGGCTCATATTTGCCATGCCTTCCAGTACCGGTATCCTTTTTTCATTTGGAAGCTGTTCCAGTATCTGGGCCGCCTGCTGAGGATCCATATAAGCCATGATCAGAGCGATCACCTGAGGCCGCTCATGCTGGAGCAGGGCAAGAAGGGATTTGGGATCTCCCTTTGTAAAAAAGTTAAATGGCTTGGACTGGAGAGTCTTGGATACTTTTTCCAGAAGATTTCTGGCTGTGGTTTCTCCAAAAGCTTTTTCCAGTACACTTCTGGCATAATCCAGACCTCCATCTGTCATCATCTTGTGGGTAAGGCACATTTTATAAAACTCATCTAATGCATTCTCCACCTGGGCATTATTTGTTTTTCCAAGCTTTGCTACCTCATAAGTCAGGTCTTCGATTTCCTGTTCACTGAGATATTTATAAATCTGGGAAGCGCGGTCTGCTCCCAAAGACACAACTACCACTGCTGCTTTCGCCCGCGCATCCATTTTATCCAGTTCGGATCCCCCGGTAATATCTGTTATCTTACTTTCCCCTATTTCTGCCATCGTTTCCTCCACCAGTAAGCAGCCAATTCTGGATCAGTTTTGCTGCGATCTGCGGATTTTCATCCACAAAGGAACCGATCTCCTGTTTTAATTTCAGACTGTGCTGCATTTTCAGATTTAAAATTTCTTCATTTTTCTTAAGTTCATCGTCCTGTCCCTGAAGCGCCGACTGTTCCTCTTCAGTTAACAAGGATATATTCCCATCATTTTTAGTTTTATTGTCGGCGGCAATGGCATTTTGAGAATCTTCAGTAATCGCACCTCCATCCGGTATCTGTTCCAACAGTGCCTGTCTTTCTTCTTCTGACGCTTTCAAATGCTGCCTGCTGAGTATCAGCAAAGCAATCAGCAATACCAGAAGCAGCCCACCTGCCCCTATGGCGATCAAAAGAGGCAATGGAAGCTTTGCTTTCTGTGCCGGTGCTGTTACCGGCACTGCATCTGTGTTTTTACTGGCTGCTGAAAGGGCTCTTATCACCGTGATCTTTGAAGGAGCGTCCTCCTGGGTAATACCTGCTGAATTAGCTACAAGACTGACCAGATCTGCGTCTGCAATAGATGTATCATCTGTATCAATAGTAACGCCTACTGTTGTATTTTCCAGAACACCCGGATCGATCTGGCGCTGTTCTTTTGTGGAATTATACAGCCACTCTCTTATTGCGCTGTTGTTGGAATATGTATCTGAACCTGCCTGTGTGCCTGTCTGGCCCGTATAACGGGGTGTATCTGCATTAGCATCTGCGCCTGCTGCGCCTCCATTTCCCGAAGACGTACTTCCTGTATTCTCCCCTGCTGTTTCTTCTTTTTCCAGCAGTCCTGTTTTATCATTCTGGTCAACCTTATCCGGAGTGGTATACTGGACTGTTTCCTGGATCAGCTTCTGCATATTCAGTGTGCCTTTTACAGAAACTGCAACTTTTCCCTGACCATACATTAATTCCAGGACACGGCGCACATTTCCTGCTATACTTTTTTCTACCTGACTGGTAAGCTCCGCTACATCTTTTCCTGTACCGGCAGTATTACCTGCCTCATCTTCACCGCCGACTTCCATCATGGTAGCAGCATCAAATACAGAAACATTGGTAAAATTCATTCCCTTTACAGCTCTTGCGATCAGGTTCTTGATAGCAGCTGCCTTTGTATCTGTCAGATCCTGTCCGGGATCCATTGTCACCACAACAGAGGCTGATGCATCTGTCTGCTGTGTATCATCCAGTGCATATTTCTGGGTTCCGCCTTCTGCTATGGTCACTTTTGCATCACGTACCCCTTCAAATAATCCGATCTGGGCACCAAGACGATCCTGAAGTTCATACAATGTATATTTTTCCTTATCCTTTTCAGTGCTCATGATTCCCGCATTATTACGGTACATATCATAAGTAAAGCCGCTTTTAGGATATCCTTTGCTTAGCAATTCAGCCCTGGTCTTATCTACTGTATCTGACATTACCTGGACAGAGCCGTTTTTGTCATTGTATCTGTAATCAACACCTTCATCCTGAAGAAGACTTACAACTGCCTGGGCATCATCCGAGCTCATTCCTGTAAACAAGGTACTGTATCCTTTTTTCGTGCCTATATTCAGGACCAGAAGTCCGGCTGCCGCCAGGATAATCGTCCCCGCTGCAATGACTGCGATCATTTTTTTTGTTTTCCCTGGCATCTTCTGCCATGCTTCTTTTAGATTCTGCACTGTTCCATTCATCCTTTGCATTTCCATATATAGCAAATATTAAAAATCTACTGTTCCATTCCATGGCCAGCAGTATTAAACACTCATCTTTAAAATTTCGTTATACGCTTCCATTGCTTTATTTCTAAGAGAGATCATAACTTCCAGGCTCAGTTCTGCTTTTGCCTGGGCGATTGGAAGACTGTGGGCATCTTCTAACTGCCCCGTTGCCAGAAGATACTGTTTCTGTTCTACATCCTTCTGTGTGTCGTAAACATTTTGCACTGTATCTTCAAGCACTGACTGGAACACAGATTTTGTGCCATTTTCTGTTCCTGTTATTTTTTTATCATTCTTTTCAACAGCATCCCACCCTTTCATAGGGGTAATAAACCCATTCACCTGTTCAATCATTTTATATTTTCTCCTTAACCGTATAATTTGTATGATTTAAAAGTTTTTAGCTGCGCTGCGCAGACGTGAAAGGTCGCTACTTACAGAACTGATCATAAACTGGTATTCATAAGCTGTTCTTGCCAATTCAACCTGTTCCTGATCCATATCCACATTATTCTCATCCAGTCTGGTTGATTCATTTAAGGTTGTATGGACAGACGGTCTCATATTTTCAATCCCTCTTGCCACATTTTTCATAGAAGTCTTCTTCACAGTAAGAGCAGACCGGATCTTCTGTGCCAGTTCATTCTCAAAGGTCATATATTGTGACTTAAAACCTGGCGTATCAACATTTGCAATGTTGTTCATAGTCAGGTTCTGTCTCATCCATAAGCTGTCCAGGGTTTTTTCTCCAAGTAATAATCCATTTCCATACAAGTCCATCATAAATGTTCATCCTCCTGTGTGGCCGATATAATTTTCTTCAAAAAATACATACCGTTAATATCCCTTGATGGAAGGGGTTACAATTTTCGTATTTTTATCATTATCTATATAATATATAATTCTTATGTTTTTTTCAAGTCTTATGTTTTTAGCTGCCGCCTTTTTTGTATTGGTAATTTGTCACAAAGTTTTATAGCAATTTACATTGTCTTTTTATTATATCTATTTATTTTTTTATTTTGCCCATACAATTGTGATTTTGCATAACTCCACCGTTATTTTGCACGTTTTAGATGTTATATTTTGTCAATAAATATACTTTGTTAAGTTTTTTAATTTTGCTACTATAAATGAGCAAATTTGAAAAATGGAATTTATCAAAAAGCACTTTTGCATATTGCCGAATATCGATGTGCAAAATTTGCATGCTCCGCTTTCATCATATGCAAAAAGAGAACAGCCACCCATCCTCTTTTCGCCAAGTCTATCTATTTCCTATCCTTAGAAATTCCCCGGCAGGATCTCCTTACCCGCAAGAACCTCCTCATAATCCTTCAGGTTTCTCTGCAGCAGCTCCGGCGTATTCAGACCATACGGGCACTTGCTCATGCAGTGGCCGCAGTGGAGGCAGTCCTTGATCTTCATCATCTTCGCCTGTACCTCCGGTGTGAGCTGGAGGTGGGACGGGGATCTTCTGAGAAGCAGGGACATTCTCGCGCAGGTGTTGATCTCGATCCCTGCCGGACATGGCATACAGTAGCCGCAAGCACGGCAGAAGCTTCCAAATAACTGTTTTCTGTCATTCTCGATCAGGGTGCGGATCTCGTCGTCCATCACCGGCGGATTGTCGATATAGCTTAAAAATTCGTCAAGCTCATGTTCCTTCTGGACACCCCAGATCGGAAGTACGCTGTCGTACTGTGCCTGAAACGCGTAAGCGGCTCTTGAATTGTTGATCAGGCCGCCGGACAATGCCTTCATGGCAATAAAGCCCATATCTGCCTTTTTGCACTTTTCCATGAGCTCCAGATCCTTCTCGCTGCAGAGATAGCAGAACGGGAACTGCAACGTCGCGTACAGACCGGAATCCACCGCCTCGTTTGCAACCGCAAGGCGATGATTCGTGATGCTGATGAACCGGATCTTTCCCTGTTCCCTTGCCTTTAAAGCAGCGTCATAGAGGCCGGATTCATCGCCCGGCTTCGGACAGACTGCCGGGTTGTGGAACTGGTATACATCGATACAGTCCGTCTTTAAAAGACGAAGGCTGGTCTCGAGATCCTTCCAGAAGCCTTCTGCTGTCGTTGCCGCTGTCTTTGTCGCCAGATAGATATGGTTTCTGACATCACTTAAGGCATATCCGATCTTTTCCTCACTGTCAGAGTATGCTCTCGCCGTATCGAAATATGTAATTCCGCCGTCATATGCCTTTCTCAAAAGCTTTGCGGCCTCTTCCTTCGTGATTCTCTGGATCGGAAGCGCGCCGAATCCATTCTTGTTCACCGTGATCCCGGTCTTTCCAAGTGTAACTGTTGTCATGAAGACTCTCCTTTCTTCCTATACGTTTGCCCGTAACCTTTTCACATATCTGTGACCTTAAGCTACGGGCATACCAAAGCTACTGTTTTCCGGCGTCCAGCATCTCCTTCAGCGCTTCATCCCCGTCATCGATCCACGCGTCCTCTTCGTCCGCGTTGAGACCCAGGAATTTTGCCAGCGTTCTCTCGTCATCGCTGTTGTTCCACTCATCCACATAGTCGTCGATGGCTTCAAATTCAATTTCTCCTGCCTGGTACTTTTCTTTGAATGTCATTTTCCTGCTCCTTCAGATTCTTGAGAATCGTGATCTCCTGATTGTCGATGTGTTCCCGCACAGCCATCTTCGCCTCCTGGATGTGGCGCAAGGTCAGTGCCTTTAAAATATGTTCATGCTCCACCATGAGGATCTGGCGCTTGTCCGCGTCCTTAATGTATTCCAGGCGGTAGCGGTACATCTGCTCTCTTAAATTGTTTAAGATCTGGACCAGCTTCTGGTTCTTCGTGCTGTTGTAGATGATCTCATGGAACTGCTCGTCAGTCTGGGCGATCTGCATCGCGTCCCCGTTCCCGATGGCTGCCTTGAAATCAACTTCCGCTTTATTTAATGATTCCAGCTCTTCCTCGGTGATTCTCTGGCATGCAAGGTCGATGGCAAGCTCCTCTAAGGAACGGCGCACCTCCAGAACATCCCGCAGGTTGCTCTCAGAGATCTTCGCAACCTCCGCGCCCTTTCTCGGTATCATGAGGACCAGGCCCTCGAGCTCCAGTTTACGGATCGCCTCACGGATCGGGGTACGGCTCACGCCAAGCCGCTCCGCAAGCTGGATCTCCATCAGGCGTTCGCCCGGCTCCAGCTCTCCTTTTAAAATTGCCTGGCGCAGGGTCTTGAACACAACATCCCGTAATGGCAGATATTCATCCATATTTACTTCAAAATGATTCGTCATCGTGTCTCTCTCCTCTATCTGGCTTTCTTCCGGTTGTAGAATTCAGTCAGGTACACCTGACGGGTCAGACGTCCGCCGTCCGCTTCCCTGAGGGCCTGACAGGCCTTTTCCGCCAGTTCTTTATCCTTGTAGATACCGAATACCGTAGGACCGCTGCCGCTCATCAGGGAGCCGCAGGCGCCGTTCTCCATCATCATTTCCTTGATCCTCGCGATCTCCGGATGATCCGGTACCGTCACAGTCTCCAGGACATTTCCAAGACGTTCGATCACACCGTCCAGGTCACCATTTTTGATCGCCGCCATCATGCCATCGATATCCGGGTGTTCCTCCGGTGCAAGCTCATTCACGCGCAGTTTTCCGTATACCGCTTTCGTTGACACGGAGATCTGCGGCTTCGCGATCACGAGATGGCACTGCGGAGGTGCCGGGAGCTCTGTCAGGATCTCACCGATTCCTTCCGACAGGGCCGTTCCACGCATGATACAGTACGGAACATCCGCGCCGAGCTTTACACCCCGCTCCATAAGCTCTTTTTTCGTGAATCCAAGATCAAACATCCGGTTCACACCGACTAAAACGGCTGCCGCATCGGTACTGCCTCCGGCCATGCCGGCCGCAACAGGAATATATTTGCGGATCTTTATAGTCACGCCGTCCTTGATCCCCTTTTCATCGAGAAGCAGCTTCGCCGCGCGCCACGCAAGGTTTCCCTCCCCGTCCGGAACGAACGGGAGATTCGTCTCCGTCCTGATCACGCCGTCTTCGGTCCGGTCCATCTCGATCCGGTCGTACAGGTTCACGGTCTGCATGATCATGCGGACCTCGTGGTACCCATCCTCTCTCTTCCGGACCACATCCAGGCCAAGGTTGATCTTGGCATACGCTTTGAGGTCTAAATGGTCTTTCATGTTATCACCTTCTATATTTTCTACACGCGAGTCCTACCATCGGAATGCTTCGCATTCCCAGGAACAAATTTAAAGCTTCTCCTGCAGGCAGGCTTGAGCCGAACCTTTAAGCTTGTTACCCTGGTATCATCAAATTGTATTTGTGTTGTTTGTATACAATGTTTAATATACATGATTGATACACCATTTGACAAGAGAAATCTTGCGGAATTAATGACTTTTTTCCTCAATAAACCTTTATTCCGTCCGCACGAATCCCAGGCTTTCCGCGACCTTCTTTGACACGATGTTTTCCTTCCCGATCCTGACGATAAACTGGACAGTTCCAAACTCTTCCTCAGCGTATTCGATCGCCGCCCGGCATGCCTCTTTCGCGTATCCTTTTCTCCGGTATTCCGGGAAAATATGGTAGCCCAGCTCCAGCGTGTCATCCAGGATATTCTCATCATCCAGGGACAGGACATAATAATCCACATCCCCGATGCCGTCATCCTGCGGGATCCGGAACCCCACAACACCGGTGAGATTTCCGCTCTTCTTTTCCTCGACCGCCCAGAATCCAAACTCAAACACCTCATAATGGTGCTTTGTGTAACCGGCTACCTTCTCCACCGTATCCAGGTCGGCATCCACATGGTTCTCCACGATCTCCTCATAATCGCCTTCCGCGATCTCCCGGATCTTAAGCCGCTCCGTCTCGCAGATCGCCCACGGCAGCCCAAGATGCCTTCTCGCGATCCGCCCCAAAAACTCTTCGTCCGCATCCTCCACATCCGCGATCAATGTGTCCGCCGCGCACCACTCATTCCCCTGTGTGTCTTCTCTCCATAAGCCAACAATGGCCCTCCCGGCAGCCTTTGCCGCCAGGAGAGCCTCGTTTTCATCGGAGAGCAGGACAGGAATTTTCTCACCGTCTACAACTGCATAACGGGTCTCCTGCATAGCACGTCTCCTTTTTTATATTTGCGGCAGTTGTTCCTGCTCCGCCTGCACACCTGCCGAATCTCCTCCGGCAGCTTCTTCCGAATGCATGACAGCTCAAAAACAGTACTTTTCCATGTCTGGAATCCAACTGCCATTTTTATCGGCACTTCTCCGGTTCCGGATACTCTACGCCGAAGGTCTCTGCTGTGATAGATTTGATCTTCTGCTCCTTCATCGGACGGTCGCTGTAATCGGTGCGGACCTCAGCGATCTTGTTGACGATGTCCATACCGTCGATGACCTGACCAAACGCTGCGTACTCACCATTTAAGTATGGAGCGTCCTTGTGCATGATGAAGAACTGGGAGCCTGCGGAGTTCGGGTTCATTGCACGGGCCATGGAGAGAACGCCCTCGGTATGCGCCAGATCGTTCTGGAAGCCGTTGTGGGAGAACTCGCCCTTGATGCAGTATCCCGGGCCGCCCATTCCGTTGCCGTCCGGGCATCCGCCCTGGATCATGAATCCCTTGATCACGCGGTGGAAGATCAGTCCGTTATAGAATCCCTTATTTACAAGACTTAAAAAGTTGTTTACCGTATTCGGAGCAACGTCCGGGTAAAGCTCAGCTTTGATGATATCGCCGTTTGTCATTTCGATGGTAATGACCGGATTTTTCTTTTCTGCCATTGTCTTTCTCCTTTTTAACTGTGGGCTTTTACCGCCTGAACAGTAATTTACATGACTGCCAGGATACTGGACAGCCACTTGATCGTACCCTATATTATACAGGGCATAGTCCCGTATGTCCACTGTTTTCCGGTCCATGCCCTGTGAAATAGTTACAGTTCAGTCATTACATCTTCTTGTTTTCATATTCATGAAAACAAGAAGCTTGGTGGTTCCACCATATGCTGATTTGAATGAAAAAGTGCTTATGCAAGCAAGCTTGCAACACACTTTCTCATTCAAACCAGCGCATGGCTGAACTGTAACGTGAAATACCTAGTCTCCCATGGAGAACACGATCTTAATATTCGCGCTGACTTCCATCTCACCCGGCATCACGTTCATATCTGCCGCGGTGTCCTCTGCCCCGGCTGCCTCCATTACAGCGCTTTCCTTTTTCAGGTTCACGCCGCCGTCCACATATCTGCCGTACTGGCTGTCCGAATACTCTTCAATACTCACCACATATCCGAGTGTCCGTCCGCTGGCCTCCGCAAGTGCCTCCGCCTTCGTCCGGGCAAGATCAACTGCTTTCTTTAACGCCTCCGCATACGCGTCATCATATCCGCTGGAATAGTAGGACACGGAATAGATCTCATTCGCCCCGTTTCCGACACCGTTGGAGAGCAGCGTGCCGACCTGGTCCACCGCAACATCGGAGACGGTCACCTCGGTCTGCATCTCGTATCCGATGAACTTCCTCGTGTTGCTGCTCCAGTCATACCGTGGATTCAGGTAATATCCGGAGGTCGTGATGGACTTTTCATTGATCCCCTGTCCTTTCAGGTATTCGGTCAGGGAATTTAAGCCCTCCGTATTCTTCTGCTGGCACTCATCCGCTTTAGTCGCCTCAGAAGTAACCGCAAACACGATCTTCGCCATATCCGGCACGATCTTCACCGTCTCACTGCTGTCCATGGTGATCTTTCCGTCCGAACTGTCTCCCACATTTTCGACCTTCACGGTATCCGGCACAGACACCGTCGTGCTGCATCCCGCAAGAGAAACTGCCATCATCATCGATAATCCCGCCGCTGCCAATGTTCTTTTCTTCATACTGGATTCCTCCTTATCCCTGAATGGTATGGTTTCACACTCCCAAACATGCCTGCAGATATGCGTATTTCCTGCGTTGACTGTGAACCATACGAAAACACCTCTTTTATATTAAGGAGTATAACAGAAAAACATTGCGGCGTTTTATCTTTTCTCTTACTTTTTTAGGACATTTTCCTGTAGAAAAATGGCATCCGATAAGCGATCTTTCCTTCTGTTCTATTGAAGCGATATCCGCATACTGCTAACCGATTTCACCATATTTATACACAGCCTTATGCCGTTATTTTCGAGAACTATGTCAACAAAATCTGGAACAATGTCATTTGAATTCGGAACAATGTCAATCATATTTGATATTGTTCTTTTTTACTGTGCCTTTTCATTATTCTTTTAAGCTTGGTCTTCTATCAACGTATGCAGGATCTCCGGCAGCTCCACAAGCAGGCTCTTCCGGTTCACCCGCTCTGTTCTCCTGTGGATGTCTTTTCCCCATGGGCCCATGAGGACGGCTGGGATGTTCAGCTTTCCGATCTCTTCAAAGTCTACCTGGTAGCCGCCGCCCCAGAGCGGAGTCTCGGCGGCGTAGCCGGAAAAGTCCATATCCCCGCAGGTGCCGCAGTAGCTGAGGTCGGAGATTCCTGTAAAGTAGTGGACTTTCTTCACCATGCATCCGGCTGCCTCAGACGCTTTCTTGATCTTTCTGAACTGCCAGCTTCCGGCGCCCTCTTTTCCGGTCATCTGATCGCTGTGGTATGCCGGGTAGAGCGGCGGGGCGAAGCTGATGACCATCACCGGCTCTGTGAGTCCGGACCAGTCCAGGATCTCCGTCATCATGTCGATGGTGGCCTGGGGATAATTTGTCTCTCCGCTGCGGATCCGCGCTTCTGTGCGGCCCTTTAGCCCCTCCAGGAAATCCTCAAAGCCATCCGCATTTTTCTTGCGGCATTGTTCGGAGAGTTCCTCGAAGGAGAGGACATTAAACTTCTGCGGAACGACATCATTCGTTTTTTCACATTCTCCAACATTGTCCGCATATTCTTCCGATACCGGATCTGCATGATCCACACTTTCTGCATTTGCCGCCTGCGGCTTTGCAGTCTTTACGCACTTTTTCTTTCCCTGCATCGCCCTGCCGGAAAGCTTCTCCTCCAGTCTTCTCCTCTCTGCATCCATCTTCTCAATGTACTCCGCAAACGCCTCAGACCCAAGCTCCCGCATTTTCTCCAGGATCTCCCCCGGACCGGACCGGAAACTCAGCACACTCAGATATCCCGCCGCTCTCGCCGGAACCGACACGTCGTATCCCTTCTTGAGATCCTTGAAATTCAGCCATGTCGGCGGCATGCACACCTCGCCGTCAAAGACTTCCGCAAACTCCGCCGAGAGCTCCGTCTTCTCAAACATGCGTCCCAGGACACCCACCGCATTGAGTCCGTCAAAGCACCGGCTCACATGGGCGGTACGCCCCTGGACCAGCACCACCGGCATGCACTTTCCGACGGATCCCAGGAATACCTCCTGTCCATTTTCATCGCGGCTCATGGGCTCCAGATTGATCAGGAGTTCATAGGAGAGTTTTTCCTGTTCCCGGAGCTCTGCGAGAAATCCTGCTCACCATACGCTTTTTCAAGCTGAAAACAAGTGCCGGACACGGCGCTCATAAACGCGAAATGGAATTTATCATGGATCCTTTTCGAAAAAAAGACATGAAAAAAAGCACCCCGCCGAGTGCTTTTCTTCGACAAAATAATTATTTGAAAAAGGGAGGAGAGCTGATAATCACTTATCAGCTCGAGTATTATGAAAAAAATCTTATAAGCAGCATCTATATCAGATGTCTCTCTGTTTATGGTTATATGATATCCATAAAACATGAAGAAATCGTGTGAATTGTGTAAAAGAATTTTGAAGACTTTTTGAACAAGATATGAACACGAAAAAGGGCAATTGTTCCCATCCCAACAGCATCATTTTCATCGTCCCACCGAGAACAGAACGCACCCTTTTCCGCCTTCTTCCAACCTGATCCTTTCTTTCCTTATTGAGGAAGTGCTGTTTTTATGCTATGATAGGAACAGGAAAACACCCATGACAGGAATGGCTGCTTCTCTTTTCATTGCCCGGCTTGCCCGGAGTACATAGGAAAGGAGGCGGTGCCGATGACAGCATACGAAATTTTATCCGTTGTGATTGGGATAATCGGATTACTTATCTCATTTGGCGGTTTGCTCATCGCATTACTTTCCTTTCTCGATAAGAGAAACAAAAGAAAGTAAAAAGCCCACCCTGTCGGCCAACAGGATGGGCGGTGTCCGTTAGGACATTAGCTCACAACTGAAGCATCCACTTTTTGGAGTGGGTGTTTTCTTTTCTCTTTTATTATAGACAATTCTCTATGCGATTTCAAGTGATTTCCTTATAAATTCTCAGATTTTCCTCAGTTTCAGCGAGATTCAGGCAGCTTATCCTCAAAATTGCAAAATATCCCGGCTATCCGCGTTAGAAAATCTGATTTATAATAATATCAACGACTGAATTATTCCTGATTGTTTTGTTCCCATCCCAACAGCATCATTTTCATCATCCCACCGAGAACAGAACGCACCCTTTTCCGCTTTTTTCTCTCTTTCTTTTCAACCAGAAGAAAAGAGAAACTGAAACGAAGCAGAAAAGTCTTTTTTTCGTCGTTCCTGATTTTCAAAAGAAAAAAGGAAAGAAGCCTGAAAACTATTGTAAATAAAGGAAAAAAGAAGGAAAGGCCAAAAGAAGAGGAAGGCGGAAAGCCTTCCAGGAAAGAAGAAGGAAAATATAAGAATTTCAAGGGAGAATCAGCCCCGGCCAAAATGACGATTTTGGACGGGACTTCGATAGCAATTTTGCACCGCCGCAGGCCGTATCGCACACCCCTCTCCGGCGTGAGGCAGCAGCTATGGATCCCGCTTTTCCCCCGGCGCATAGATCTCCCCCGCCAGCAGCACCAGTGCCGCCAGGTTCGGCACCGCCATCAGTCCATTAAAGATGTCCGAGACCTCCCACACCGTCTCCATCGCCCCGAGACACCCGAGAAACGCCGCCAGAAGATATCCCACCGTGTAGACTGCCGGGATCTTTCCCGAGATCTTCCCGCCAAGATACTCCGCCGCCTGCCGCCCCATATAGTACCATGCGATGATCGTGGAGAACGCGAACAGCACCACGCAGACCGCCACCGCGTACCCGCCGGGGCTCCCAAGCGCTGTAAAAAAGCAGAGACTTGTGAGCGATGCCCCGTTCTCCGCCCCGAACTCTGAGACCGTCCCGCTGCCCGCCACGCAGAGGATCACAAGCGCTGTCAGCGTACAGCTCACGATGGTATCAAAAAACACCTCAAAGATCGCCCACTGCCCCTGAAGCTCCTCCGCCGCCGTCTCCGCGCTTCCGTTCAACACCGCAAGGCTCCCGAGCCCCGCCTCATTGGAAAACACACCTCTGGCGATCCCATAGCTGACGCATCGGGAGATCCCGTACCCCGCGACTCCGCCTGCGGCGCTGCGGAAGGAAAAAGCATCCGCCAGGATTCCCAGGATCACTCCCGGCACATTCCCGGCATACAGAATGATCACTGCCAGCGCTGCTGCCGTATAAAGCCCCGCAGACAATGGAACAAGCCGCTCCGCCGCGAGAAAGATCCGCCGTCCGCCTCCTGCCAGCACGATGCCCGCAAGGATCACAAGGATCACCCCCACTACAGCCTCCGGGATCCCGTACACATAGGACGCTGTCTCCGAGATCGCGTTCGCCTGTACCATACTGCCCATCCCGAACGCTGCCGGGATGCAGAAAAATCCGTAGAGAACCGCCGCCCCGGGACATCCCAGCCGCTTTTCCAGATAGATCATCGGTCCCGCCATCCAACCGCCGTCCCGGCCTTTTTCCCGATAACGGATGCCGAGGACCGTCTCCCCGTAAGCCGTCGCCATCCCGAGAAATGCCGACACCCACATCCAGAACACCGCCCCGGATCCGCCAGCGATCACAGCCGATGCGACCCCCGTGATATTCCCGGTCCCTATGGTTGCCGCCAACGCCGTACATGCCGACCGGAACGATTCCCGGTGGTTCTTCCGATCCCGTAAAAGATTCCCGATGGTCGCATCCCACCAGCGCGGGATCTTCCTGAGCTGAAAGAACCGGATCCGCACACTGTATACGGTCCCCACCATCAAAAACAGTACCGGTGTCCATGGTCCCCAGACAATATCATGGATCTCCCCAATCATATTCATTCCATATCACGCCCTGCAGCCTGACGGCCTCATTTTCTATCCCGCCGCACATTACCGCCGCCCGCCGCGTTTTTACCTTTTCTATTTCTTACTACGTTTTATTCCCATTTCCACACATCTATGCTATAATAAACACTGTGTCTGCCCATGGCAGCTTTTATTTGCACAAGCAGAAAGCCAAAGTCCGCGCCGGAGCAGGACCTTGGCATTTTCTTTCAAAGGAGATGATTCTTGTGCCGGGATTTACGACCCACTACCTGTTCGGTGTGAAAGCCTACAATGACCTGCCGAACAACTATTTAAAACATGTGATATCCAAATACCGCTGGCTCTACCAGCTTGGTCTCCAGGGACCTGATATCTTCTTTTATAATGTCCCGATCCTCCGTCACAGGGACTACCGCAACGTCGGCTCCCATATGCATGAGTATCAGGTAAACGACTTTTTTAAGAACAGCCTCTTAGAGCTCACCGAGATCCACTCGAGACAGCAGAAAGAGGAGGCGGCGGCATTCCTCGCAGGATTCATGTGCCACTATATCTCTGATTCGATCTGTCACCCCTTCGTCTACGGGCGGATCAAGTACCGCACCGATAAGAAAAAGACCGAGTGTCATGGACTCCATGCCGCCCTGGAAAACGATATCGACGCGATCCTGCTCTGGAAGTTCAAGCACAAAAAGCCGTCCGAATTCAACCAGACCGCTTCCCTCTGTTTAAACGCCCAGGAGAGCCAGTTTATCTCCAGATATCTCAGCCGGTGCATCAACCGCACCTACTACCAGATCACAGAGAAAAACAACTTTCAGGTCACAGACGGAATGGTTGCCCGGTCGATCTTCGCGATCCGCTTCGGAAGCCGGATCCTGTCCGATCCTGCGGGACATAAGACCCATGTGATCGGCTCCCTGGAATCAATCTTCCTAAAGCATCCGATCGCTTCTAAAAAGCTTGTGACGGATAAGCTTTCCGCCCAGGTCCGCGATATCCTGAACCTGGACCATGAGGTCTGGACGAATCCATGGGATAATTCCATCGCCTCGACGACGTCATTCCCCGATCTGTACCATCAGACCTTGAAGAAATGCAATGCAGTCTACTATTACCTCAATGCGTTCCTGATCGCGAATGTCTCATCCGGGCCGCCGGATATGTCCGCGCTGTTGGCGGAGCTTGGAAACTATTCCTACCACAGCGGACTTGATGTGGGATGACCTGCATCATCTGATGCCAGACACGGATTCTGGGAGGCTTCGCTTTCCGGGGCATGCCGCTTAAAACGGATGATTTCTGCCCTGTGCTGCAGAATTATCATATACTATCATAGCTGTTTCACTTTTTAAACAGCTGCCATCTATCAACTTCCGCTCTGTCTGTATGAGAGACAGCCGGATCCATTCCGTCAGATTTCACTACGGGGACAGGCAGACGGCAGAAATGGAAAAGGAGAATTACATTATGAAACCATTGATCTTACTGACCGGAGGAACCGGCGCAGCAGCCAACGGAACACCGACATGGGCATTAAACCAGAACTATGCTGAGAATATCCGCCGCGCAGGCGGCATCCCGATCCTTGCAGTCAACAACGACTGTGCTGAGGAGTACGCGGATCTCGCTGACGGACTTCTCTTAAGCGGCGGTAAAGACGTTGAACCAAAGCTCTACGGTCAGGAAAAGATGTTTGACTTCGTCATCACAGACCCACAGCGCGACGATCTGGAATACAAGATCATCAAGGCCTTCGTTGACCGCAGGAAACCGATCTGGGGCATCTGCCGCGGAATCCAGATCTTAAACGTATACTTCGGCGGTACTCTCACTCAGGATATCCCGACACAGCTCGGCGGTGATCACTCCAAGGGTGTCTGCCATCAGGTGACGCTCAAGAAAGATTCCATCTTAGGAAACCTTTACGGCGGGTCCATGGAAGTAAACAGCTACCACCACCAGGCCCTCGACAAGCTCGGCGAAGGTCTTGAGGCCATCGCATGGGGCGAGTCCAACGGACACACCTTCACAGAGGCTGTGCAGCACGAGACTCTTCCGATCTGGTCCGTACAGTGGCACCCGGAGCGCATGACCGGCCCGGTTACAAACCCGAAGGAATGTGCCGACTCTCTTCCGATGTTTGAGTACTTCGTGAAGCAGTGTGCAAAATAAGCCGCGTCAATAAACGCAGGTCTGAAAATCAAAACTGAATCCATACTATAAACGCCGCATTTATTCTGCCGTTAAGAATAGTGCGGCGTTTGTTACTGTTCAGCAGGTCTGTACAGACCATAAGAAAATATGACAATAAAAAATGGCAGGACGCTTTCTGGATCACATTGAAAAGCATTCTGCCATTATATTGTCTTAATTATTTATTCTGTTAAAATTATTCCAACTAATTACTTGGAAGCCTTTGTCTCGTCAAGCTTCTTCGGTGAATCGTCTGCAACGTCCTCCGGACCTTCTGCAGCAGTCTCGTTGCTCTTGAGGTCGATCTTCTCTCCGGCCTTGTAACTCTTATCTACAAGTGCCTTTCCTCCCTCAGTAACAACTTTTACATCAAGGGAAAACTGGTTCCAGAGTGTTCCGAAGGAATCAGTGCTGGAATTCTCAAGATCCATGCTCTGTGCAGCGATGATATCGTTGAACTGCTTAACCATTGTCACAGCATATTCCATAGCGTCATCGTTTGTTGTGTCGTTCTTTACTGTCCATGTGAGACCGATGTTTAATGCGGACTCATCATAAGTGAACTCCATCTTTACAGACTGCGGGAATGCAGATGTGTCGTTGAACAGTCCGTCGCACTCGCTCTGTGCCTGCTCCCAGTCGTACATCGTCGTCTCTACAGTCTCATCCTCTACAAGGAAGTTCTGATCTCTCGGAAGTGTCTCATCGTCATCCGTCTCCATTTTTGCCGGATCCACTTCTTCACTTCCAGATACCGGTGCATCTGTTGAAATGCTGCTCTTTGTACATCCGCCAAGGGCAAGAACTACTAAAGACAGCACAGCCATTCTCTTTAATAATTTCATGATAAAATTCCTCCTCTGAATTCAACGGATCTCCCATTATGCTAAATAGATTTTTCCGGGAAATCGGCATACTCACGTATTATATACGATTCCCTTTTATTTTTGAAGTCCTTTTCTCAAATTTACACAAATAATTCATGATTTTGTAATGTTTTTCCAGTGGTTCCGGTGGGAGTCCGCCGATCACAGCTGAAAAAGTTCCTGCCAGGATCATTTTCCATGCATAGAACCTACCGGGCATCCTGTCCATCTGTATCTTTGCTTCATTTTTTTTTGATATTAGCAGTATCTTTCACGATATACACCGGCCTGTCCTTGATCTCCGCAAACAGGATCGCGATATACTCGCCGATGATCCCCACGATCACAAACAACACGGAAAACATAAACGAGATCAGTACCACGATGGTCGCATAGCCGTTCGGCGCCCCATAAATTTTCCAGGTATAGACCGTATAGATCACCATGATCAGTCCGAAAAGCGCTGTGATCACACCGGAATAGATTCCAAGCTTTAACGGCAGATCAGAAAAGCACAGGATCGTGTTGATGGAAAACTTGAACAGACTCTTTAAGCTGTACTTGCTCTCCCCTGCAAAACGCGGTCTCGCCTCGTACTCGATGGTGGTCTTCTCAAAACCGATGCTCTGGACATAGCCCCGCAGGAAGCGGACCTTCTCCCGGTAGTTGTTCCTGAGAACTTCCGCCGCGTTTTTGCTCACCGCAAAAAAGTCCGAGGCGTTGGCCTCAAACTTCACATCGGAGAGATGGTTGATCAGCTTGTAGAACGCCGCGGATGTGACATTCTTCACCAGCCCAGCCGTCTTATTCCTCGTGCGGACCATGCTGATCACTTCATATCCCTCGTCAAATTTTTCCACGATCTCCGGCAGGCACTCCGGCGGATGCTGCAGGTCCGCGTCCATGCAGACGATACCGTCACCGCCCGCATAGTCCAGCCCTGCGATCATCGCCGCCTCATGCCCGAAGTTCCTGGAAAAATTGACGATCTTCACTTTTTCGTCCGACGCCGCGAACTCCTTTAGGATCGAAAGGGACTGATCCCTGCTGCCGTCGTTCACGAACAGGAACTCATAGTCCCAGTTTCCCGGCAGCCTTTTCAGGATCTTCCCTGCCTCTGCATAGAATTCTCTTAGCGCCAGCTCCTCGTTGTATACCGATACAACGACCGAAAGCAGTTTAGTCATAAATTTTGATCTCCATATCGGAATGTTCCGGAATCTGTTTTTCCTTCGGCGGAAGCTTCATGTAGTCGCCGTAAAGCTGCGTCAGAAGCTCATCCCAGCCGGCCGGAGCGTAGAACCTTGTGTCCTCAAAAGGCATCTCAACGACCTCATCGTCCCACTCTCTCTTCATCTCCACATAGAACCAGTTCGGCGCGTAACCCGTGTAGAAATATAACGGGCGCTCTTTCCTGCTGTCCATATGGCACAGGGCATTCCACAGCTTCCAGATCACCGGGAATGGGATCAGCTTTCCGATGGTCGCGAGAACTGCCACAAAAAGCTTCATAACGCCCTTGTAATCGCTGTAATCGATCTCATACCGGTGTCCCAGGGCAAAGCCGTAGAGAACGCAGTGGGAGAGCTTTGTGAGCTTCTTCGCGAGCTTTCCCTCCGGAAGTCCGTCCACGATGAACAGGTCCACGTTCAGGCGGCTGATCTTATCGTCATAGAACTCCATCTTTCCGGAGTCCTCGAACTTCTGGCTCTTATTGTATGTCACACGGGAGATAAAGTCGTAGAACGCCTTTCCGCCATGGTACTCGTTCGGCTCCACAAAGGACATGTCCTCCGGCAGCTCCCGTCTTACGACCTTCGCGAACATCTCGTAGTTCTTTCTTGTGAACATGACGTCCACATCGTCATCCCACGGGATAAAGCCGCCGTGGCGCACCGCGCCCAAAAGCGTGCCGGAATCCAGTGCGTACTTGATCTTGTACTTTCTGCAGATCCGGTCGATCTCCTTTAAAAGCTTTAAGTTGACCTCATGGACTTTCGTCAGGTCAAAGGATGTTTCTCCGCTCACTGTAACAGCCCCTCTTTAATCACTTTTGCCATATAGTCGATCTTTTCGTCTGTCATTCCCGGATAAACGCCAACCCAGAAGGTGTCGCTCATGATCCGGTCCGTATTTTCCAGGGTTCCTACTACGCGGTAGCCCTTTTTCTCTGCTCTCATCTCGTCGAAGCACGGATGCTTGATGAGGTTTCCGGCAAACAGCATTCTCGTCTGGATGCCTTTGCTCTCGATGTACTGGACGAGTTTATTTCTGTCAGTTCCCTCTTTACATGTGATCAGGAAGCCAAACCAGCTTGGTCTGGAATTCTCAGCCGGTACCGGAAGGATCAGACGGTCCTCTGTCTCAGCGAGAGCTGCTCTCAGGCGGTCGAAGTTGTGGCGTCTGCGCTCCACGAAGGTCGGGAATTTCTCGATCTGGGCACATCCGATGGCTGCCTGGAGGTCTGTGGCTTTCAGGTTATATCCGAAATGGGAATATACATATTTGTGGTCATAGCCAAGCGGAAGCTCACCGTACTGTTTGTCAAAGCGGTGTCCGCAGAGGTTGTCATGTCCGGACGGGCAGACACAGTCACGGCCCCAGTCGCGGAAGGAACGGATGATCTTGTTTAACAGCGGATTGTCCGTGTAAACGGCTCCGCCCTCACCCATGGTCATGTGGTGCGGCGGATAGAAGCTGGATGTTCCGATATCGCCTACGGTTCCGGTGAATTTCTCCTCACCGTTGATGGTGTATCTGGAGCCTAACGCGTCGCAGTTGTCCTCAACGAGCCACAGGTTATGTTTCTCACAGAATTCCTTCACTGCCTTTAAATCGAACGGGTTTCCGAGTGTATGGGCGATCATGACTGCCTTTGTCTTATCGGAAAGTGCCGCCTCTAACTTTGTGACATCGATATTGTACTGCGGGATCGTCACGTCAACGAACACCGGGACAGCGCCATACTGGATCGCCGGAGTTACGGTGGTCGGGAAACCTGCCGCAACAGTGATGATCTCGTCCCCGCGCTTTACACGACGCTCGCCGAGAAGCGGGGATGTAAGTGTCATGAATGCGATCAGATTTGCGGAGGAACCGGAGTTTACGAGGGCGCAGTAGCGCACATGAAGGTACTCCGCGAGCTTCTTCTCGAACTCATCCGTGTAACGTCCGGATGTAAGCCAGAACTCCAGGGAGCTGTCCACAAGGTTTACCATCTCCCTGCTGTCGTACACACGGGACGCGTACGGAATACGGTCTCCCTCATGGAATTCCTTTTTCTGGTTATGGAATTTATCGGCATATTCGGCTACGAGGTCAAGGATCTCTTTTCTTGCCTCCGCCTCTGTCTTGTTTTCAAACATAACTTTTTCCTTTCCTGATGATACAGCAGACCAATTTCTGAACTCGTTCCTGCTGTATACAATGTTTCATTTGCCGGGAAGTTTCTGCACGCACCTCCAGGTTTCCTGTCTTTTTCAAATAGTGGACTATTTTCTTCTGTTCTACTGGAACATCTCCTTGATCTGTCTGTCCATGACAGCCACAACATCGCCGTTCTTCTCATACTCCTGGCACCACTCAACAGTGAGTCCGATGGCTTCCTTCACGCCATAACGCGGATGCCATCCAAATGTGGTCTTCAACTTGGAGCAGTCGAGTTTTAAGAAGTTTGCCTCGTGAGGACCTCCGTCGCTCTTGTTTTCCCAGGAAAGTCCATTTCCCCAGGCGCTGCAGAACATGTCCACAAGCTCACCCGTGGTCACGCAGTCCTTGTCATCCGGTCCCACGTTGTAGTATCCGGCGTATTTTCCGTCCTCATACTGGGCCTTCGCAACCATGAGATATGCCGCTAACGGCTCCAGCACATGCTGGTACGGGCGGGTAGAATGCGGATTGCGGACAACGATCGGCTTTTTCGCCATCGCCGCGCGGACGCAGTCCGGAACGATACGGTCATTCGCAAAGTCGCCGCCGCCGATGACATTTCCCGCACGGCAGGTTGAGATCGCGCAGTGTCCGTCCGCAAAGAAGGACTTCCTGTAGCTGTGTGTCACAAGCTCGGAACATGATTTGCTGTTGGAATACGGATCATAGCCGTCCAGGCGGTCCACCTCGCGGTAGCCGTACTCCCACTCCCTGTTCTCGTAGACCTTATCCGTCGTCACGTTTAAGAAGGACTTCACGCACGGATTCAGGCGGACACACTCTAAAATATTGACGGTGCCAATGACGTTCGTCTCGTAGGTGTAGACCGGATCCTTATAGGAGTCCCGCACGATAGGCTGTGCCGCCAGATGTAAGACAATCTCCGGTTTTGTATCCTCGAATACCTGCTTTAAATGGGCGAGGTCCCTGATGTCACCGATGACAGAATTCATCTTACCCTCAAGACCTGCCATGTTGAACAGTGCCGGGTCTGTCGGCGGGTTTAAGGAATATCCTGTGACCTCCGCCCCCGCGTTTACAAGGATCCTGGAAAGCCAGGTTCCCTTAAAGCCGGTATGTCCGGTTACGAGGACCTTCTTTCCTTTATAAAAGTTAAATACTTCTTCCAAATTCATTTTCGTATCTCCATTTACGGATTTTTGCTCTCCGCGCAGCCGTTTTCTGCGATCCTCACAGCGGCTTCCGGAAAGCAGGCGTGTGAACCTATTCCCAGATCTTCCACGGCGCGTTTCCTGACTGCCACATCGCCTCTAACTGCTGTTTCTCGCGCTGGGTATCCATGCACTTCCAGAATCCCTCGTGGCGGTATGCCATGAGCTCGCCGTCCTTTGCGAGGTTTCTTAACGGTGCCTGCTCGAATACGGTGGAATCGCCCTCAATGTAGTCGAATACGCCCGGATTTAATACCATGTAACCGCCGTTGATCAGGCTGCCGTCATCGTCATTCTTCTCGCGGAAGGAATTGATCTTTCCGTTATCCTCGAGGTCGAGGACACCGAAGCGCTGTCCGATATTGACTGCCGTGATGGTTGCGAGCTTTCCATGGCTTCTGTGGAACTCTTCCAGTGCCTTTAAGTCGATGTTTGCGAGACCGTCGCCGTAGGTCAGCATAAACGGCTCATTTCCCACATAATCTTTGATCCTCTTTACGCGTCCGCCGGTCATGGTGTTGAGTCCTGTGTCGATCAGAGTCACCTTCCACGGCTCCGCATAGTTGTTGTGGACCTTCATGCTGTTGTTCGCAAGATCGAAGGTCACATCAGATGTGTGAAGGAAGTAATCCGCAAAGAACTCCTTTACCACATACTGTTTGTATCCCAGACAGATAATAAATTCGTTATACCCGAACTGGGAATAATATTTCATGATATGCCACATGATCGGCTTCTCACCGATCTCGATCATCGGCTTTGGTTTTAAATGACTCTCCTCGCTGATCCTTGTTCCGAATCCTCCTGCCAGGATTACTACTTTCATAGGTTTACCTCCATATATTCCAACCGTTTTCTTTGAGGACCGTAAGTGCTTCCCGGCATCCCGGTTTGTGATACTCCAGCGCGTCCTCCAGTGTTTTGTCTGACTCGTTTTCAAAATTTAATAAGATCTGTTTTACTTCGTCCCGGTTATGTTCTTTCCGGTACTTTCCGAAGCGGAATTCCTCCGCCGTCGTCATCACGTTTCCGATGAGGAACATGGCGGCGAGGGCGATCGATAATCTCTTTACCAGCTTTGGCAAAGGATCCTTTTCAGTCCTGCTGATATGCTGTGCCACTTTCGGCTCTGTGCCTCTGCTTTCCCTGCATTCTTCCTTTTTACAGAATCCGCACTTCGCAGCCAGAGCGAACGTAAGAAAGATTCCGATCACACCGATCTGATACTGCAGCGCATACCGGGAACTCATCCCATACTTGTCATTCGGCATAAAGATGTACCGGCTCACAAGCACCATCAGGTGGTTCATACCACCGCCTGCCAGGAGCATCAGCGGCAGGATCGTCTGTTTCTCGATCCGGTAATAAAAATTCATCCACAGCGCAAAGAAATACGCAAACAGGACGATCACGCCGACCGCGCACCAGACCTTCCCCGGAATCCCTGCAAAGCTCCTGTCAATCAATTCTACTCCAAAAACCATGGAAGCAAAAGACTTAAGAAGAAATTTAATAAAAAATTTTGGATCCTGTCGGAAAGCCGTTAAGAGCGGCACATTTACCGCCCCCGAATACTCGTAAACCGCCTGGGAGTTGCTCCAGAGGTAAATGAGAAACGGAATGACTGCCACTGCGATCAGGGCGATCACGCGGGCGGTTCCGATTCCGGCAAGATCATCTGAAATTACACCGATCACGCCAGCGTTTTCCCTGCCTTTGCCCGATACGTTTTTCCTATCCGTGCTGCTTAAATTCTGTCTGTCGGCCTTTGCCTGATATTTTCCAGATAAACTCTTTGCAATTACAATATCGCGCACGTAAATAAACAGGTACGCCATCACGATCGTCACCGTGTAGATCGCGCAGTACGGTCCCGCCGCCCCTATGGTGATCACAAACGGCAGTACAAAGAGAAGTACAAGCTCCGATTTCTTCGCGTTTCGGAATCCCTTTTCGTACACCTGATCCAGCAGGGCATAATTCCAGAAAAACAATCCGAATGCCAGGAAATGCGCCCATCCGGTTCCGTTGTACAGCATCTCCCACTTATTAAGGCTGAACATGACGATCATCATCGCCGCGTACCAGACCGGGCAGAGTTCCTTTTTCCTGCTGTACCGGCCGATGACCAGGGCGGATAGTCCAAATCCGAGGATGCCCATGATCCGGTCCACAGTGACGCTGTATCCAAAGATCATGACATTCAGTCCGCGCTCTAAGAAGTTCACCGGAATTCTTGTGAGCAGATCCGCCACAAAAAACTTATCCGGGTTCCACACGTCCGGCAGATAGGAATTGATGAGCCGGATATAATCGGAATACACCATGTCAATGGCGGAGCGCCTGATATATGCCAGATAAAAAATCATCCCCAGAACTGGAAGTCCGATATAGACATAGCTTTTCTTATTCTTCATGATCTCCTCCGCCTGCTGCGGTTCTTCCTACGTTATTTCCTGCATGTTCCGCTGCCGGTCTTCTTTTCGGTCTGCGGAGGCGTCTCGCTGTCGGATCTGCTGCGCCTTCATTCTGTGTCTGCCTTGCTGCAATGTTCCCCTGCGTCCGCTTTTCCGCTTCTCCACTCTTCCGCTTCAATTGCGGTGCTGTGTTCTTCTTTGACTTTTCTGACTTCACTGTCTCTTTCTTATCAGTTCCCGCTGTCCATCCGCCGGTTGGCTGACTGAGTGTCACGATCCTCATGGAAGTCTGGGGCTGTACCTGGCGCGGTTGGCAATCTGTCTCTTTCCCATGACACACAGTGCGTTTTTCTGTCGGCTTTACCGTTTTTTCTGTCGGCTCTGCTATTTTTTCTGTCGGCTTTGCTGCCTTACTCTGCGGTGCAGTCTCGCGAACCATTCCTGCTGCCTCAGCCTGCTCTCTGGCCGCTTTCGCGCGCTTTCTTCTCTGACGCCTCTTTGCGGAAGAACTCAGCTTCTCCGGCTGGGCATTCTCTGCGGTCTTCTCTACAATCTTTACTTCCCTGCTCTGCTGGGCTTTATTGACCGCTGTTTTTACTTCTCTCTTCTGCTGAGTTCTCTCCGACGTCTCATTCTTTCCAGCTGACTTCCCATTGCTTTCGTTCTGCGGCTTTCTCAATGTCTGCTTATTCTCAGTGCTTTTCTGTTCCGCCGTTTTCTTTCCCTCAGTCTTCTGAACCACTCTCTGATTGCCGCTTACCTTTGCGTCCTGCCTCGCGTTCCCGCCACTGGTCTGCTTTCCGCCTTCACGCTTCCGGGCATGTCCCTGTCCGCTGTTCTTCGCCTGGCTTTTTCCTGCCTGACTCTGTCCTCCACTCTTTGACTGCCCCTGTCCGCGTCCTTTCATCTGTGCCCCGGACGTCTTCTTCACGCTCGCCCCATGGCACCCCGTCTGGCTCTTTTTAACCGCCGGTCCTCTCTGTTTCCGCCGGTTTGCATGGTGGTCAGCGACGATCCGCAGAACATCTTCCATATAATTGTACTGATTCCAGGCATCTTCCTTAGAAACATAGTTCTCATGAACCGCCTTGTTTCCGATCACGCGGATCTCGTTCAGTTCCCACTTTCCGACCCGGTCCAGATACCCATTCTCGTCGAGCCACCATCCAAACTGCTGGAATGTCATGACTCTCTGGCGTTTTCTCCCGTTCATCCGGTAAGTTTCGCGCTGTCCTCTTCCATCCGGACCGCTCTTGGCGTTCGCCATCGCCTGGGCAGAATTGTCGAGCTCGATCCCATTAAATTCCGCCACCAGCTTCAGAAACAGTTCCAGATTCTGGCGGCCCTTTACCATAGCCGCATTATACTCCCCGCGCCGCAGCCATTGCTTTTCCTTCTTGAGTTCCCGCTTTACGGGAGCAAGATGGGCAGTCATGTCCCTCTTCCTCAGGAAATACCCGAGTACAAGGAACAGGACCACAGCAACGGCAAAGCCCGCGCACATTGGAGCCCACTGCTGTCCATTCATTCTTCTGATTCTCCTTTTTTACTGTCGCAGCCTTCTCCGGCTGCCCTTTTGCAGAAAATTTCATTCCTGCGTTTTCCCGGCGGTCCGCAAAAATTTCTGCGGACCTGCCTCTTTTACTGGTCTACCACCTTCACGACCATCGCCAGATTTTCCTCCCCGCGGTGTTCCTTCGCCCCTTTCACATAGAAGTTGCAGGAAAATTCCACGGTAAATCTCTGATACGGCGCAGCCGGGATCTCGTAGTACATCGTGTTGTCCGTAAATACAAGATCAGCCATCTGCCGTCCGTTCACCTTGATCTTACAGGTCTCACCGCCTGTAAGCCTGCCCGGGTAGTAGCACTTTAAGGTCAGCTTGCTGCTCTCCCCGTTTGTCAGAACGATCTTCGCGTGCTCATCGATCCATCCGTCCGAATAGCTGCCGAAAGGCGTGTCGAACCTCTGCCTCTTCACGATCTCCGTCACATCGTTGTATGCGTTGTGCTCCGGATCCTCACACAGGAGCACCATGTCATCCGTGATCTCCTTGAGATCCATGTCACTGTCGATAAACTGGAGCTTCGGAACATTTGTTTTATCTTTTGCATATACTTTCAGGAATGTTTCAGCATTAAAATCACTGATCTCAAAATCCTTCCCGATGATGTAGATCTCCTTGTCGAAGATATCGTCCCCGTATGTTCCGTATGTCTTCTCCGCCAGGGAATTATACTGGCTCTGGGGCGCCCACAGATACAGGTTGTCCCAGTTGTCCCGGTAATATGTCTCCACCGGGAAGATCAGGCAGCCGTACAACAGCACCAGGATCCCCGCCTTCCCCATCACCCGTGACAGGTAGGCAAAGAACAGAAGCGCCGCCGCGTAAGCCACATAGACCCAGCGCATCTCCACACGGATCGTCACGCTGGAGCTGCCGATGCAGAGTGTGATAAACACAAGGAACAGCACCGCGTTCTTTAAATGGCAGACGATCTCATCCCGCGCCCGGATCATACCGATCACAGCCGCCAGAACGCCGACACCCAGAATTGCCTCCGCCGCCAGAATAAGATTTTTGATTCTATCCGGGCTGTCCGCAAACGGTTCGATACAGAGGTGGAGCGGTCCGGAGTTTCTCCCAAACACGAATCCCACCTGGGTCAGTGCCTGTCCAATGGCATCCGTGAACTTAAAAGTATCTGCCACGTCAGTTCCGCCGGTTCCCGCCGGTGAAAGCGTTCCGATAGTGTAAAGGCGGATCATCTGGATCGCGCCGAACACGAAAAGCGTGATCACGAAAAGCAGGAGCTTCGGGAGATGGAAACCAACCTTCTCCTCAGCCGCTGCTGTGCGGGCCGCCGCCTCTTTTTTATTCTGCGCCCCGCGGCTCTGTCCTCTTCCGCGGCTTCGTCCCGGCTCCGCGGCGCGGTTCGGTTCACTATTTCTCCCTGTCTCCGCTGTCACAGTCTCCGGCGCCAGTCCCTTTCCAAATCCGAGGGCTACTGCCAGAAGCAACAATGGAAGAAGCGCCATATACCGTTCGTGAATGAAGCTGACCACGAAATACAGGAGGTTTGCCATGAGAAAGGCCCCCGTTTTTTTCTCATTCACATACCGGTACAGAAACCACAGTATCCCCAGCGCTGCCCAGAGCGCCAGGCTCTCCATCAGACCGTAAAACTGGCCGATCTGATAATATGCCATTCTGGATGACAGGTAGAGAATCCCCACAGCGAAGCTTATGATCCTTCGCCCGTCGCTGAATGACACCGCCATCCTGTAAATGCTGTATGCGATTCCCGTATTCAGGATGATGTTGAATGGAACCATCCATTCCACATGTCCCCCGATGAAGAAAAGCTCCAGCCAGGACGCCAGATAAAACAGGAAGCGGAAGCGGCTGCTGCCCATTGGGAATACATACTCCGTAAATGACTGGTTCCCGTAGCAGGACCAGAGATACAGGTCATCCATGTAAAGTCCCTTTAATTCCACTTCACGGTTGATCCAAAATCCAAATCCCAGAAAGATCGCAAAGATGAGGAGCTCCGGGCTCCACCTCCTCCACACTTTCAGGATCTTCTCCTGTAAATTCATGTCTTATCCCCTTACTGCTGTTCTCCGGGCCAGTATTTTTCAGTAAACTCCGCTAAAAGCGCCTCACTCTCCTCCTCGGTGAGGTTCTTCGGATCAGACGAGAATACCGCAAGCCCGTTTCCGTTTTCATACAGGAGATCCATAAGATACCCCTGTTTTAAGAGACCTGTCACGTTCCGGAATCCATCCGTTCCAGGCTTTAAGTATCCGCTTCCGAGATAGATGTAATCTACTCCCGCGAATGTAAAGAAGTCCGCCAGCGCCTCCGGGCTGGATGAGAGATTAAAGTTTCCACCGCTTCCCTCAATGTCCGTGTAACTCTGAGTGCTGCACGGGAACCTCAGCATTTCCGGCTGCTCACCGAATACGACGACGCGGGTTCTCGGGTTCTCCGCCAGGATATCCCATATCTTCTCATTTCCGTAGAAAGCAAGCAGTTCATGGGACTCTTCCATATGATCATAATATCCCTTGTGGATGAACTTCACCGGTGTCAGTCCCAGGGTTCCGCCCCAGTTGCTGACCGCCGTGATGGTCACATTAAAGAGAATAAACGGTACCAGCATCCTGCATATGGACCCGCGCAGGAAACCGCTCTTTAATTTTCCTACCACAATCACCGCCATGATCGCTGACAGCGCATAGAGAAGCAGGAAATAGTTGCCGTCCACCTGCCATAACAGGTAAAGTGCCACAAGACTCATGAGTCCATTCGTCACAAATACCAATGCCAGGCAGATCACGGTATTTTTCTCTTTCTGCCTCGATCTTCTCACATCCGCCAGCACCGGCAGACAGACGAGAAGAAGAAAGAGCAGAAGCAGCGGTGTGCCCCAGGCAATCCGCACATGGGCCATGTCCTCGCCCACAGGGGCCATGAGGACACCATAAATTCTCTTTAAAATGTGCTTTAGTCCCTCGATTGAGATCAGGGACCCTCCGTTCGACGGCAGACTTTCAAACCGGTACGGGTACCTCACGGTAAATCCGAGGGCCGCCCAGATCGAGTTAAACACGGATGTCAGCGGAAGTCCTGTGTGCAGCCATGTCCGGTACCAGATGAGAAGCCACATCGGGATCATATAGATACAGGAAGGAAGAAAACTTCCCTTCAGCCGGAATTTCAGCAGTCTCGTGAGCAGGATATAAAGCCCCGCCGTTCCAGCAGCCACCGTTGAAAATACAAGTGCCGTTGGCTTTAACACAAGCGTCATCAGGTAGGCGTCCACCGCCAGCACGAGATACGCGCTCCTCTGTCTGCGGATATAGAGCAGAAGAAACAGCAGCAGTACAAGCTGCATAAACACCGTCATGGAATCCGTCTTTGCCGTGATGGACATGTTCATGATTCCCGGAATGCAGGAGAGAAGTGTCATGCATCTCACCGCATACCTTCTTCCGACAAACAGCTCCACGATCTGTCCCGCCGCGATCAGAGTGCCGACAGTCATCCAAATCTGGAAGCTCAGGAAAAATCCGTAGGACGGCAGCCCGGAGATCGGTAAAAGCAATGTCTCAAGGCCTTTCGAATAGGTGTACACCACATTGACCATTCCGAGATTTTCATAGATTCCGCCGCCGTTGTCCAGAACATACTCATTCCGCAGTCCGTAATGGAGGGAATCGTAGTCGGCACAGATATTCATTCGTCCCGCCTGCAAAAGGATCATGGCGAACATGAGCGCGATACAGATGGACATCTCCAGGGAGATCCTGGTTCTCTGCGGCACGCGTTTCCACGGCATTCCGCTATCTCCCGCCGCCCTCAATTCCATCATCCGGTACCCAGCCAGAAGTCCAGCGATGACCACTGTGAGAAACCGGAAGCTTGTGATCCCACATCTGAAAAACAGGGATC
Source organism: Clostridium sp. MCC328 (assembly GCF_018785465.1). Classification (NCBI taxonomy): domain Bacteria; kingdom Bacillati; phylum Bacillota; class Clostridia; order Eubacteriales; family Clostridiaceae; genus Clostridium; species Clostridium sp. MCC328. The sequence continues at coordinate 15,623 of NZ_WQPW01000001.1, read as the reverse complement.
CCAGGCAGAACAGGCATATCATAAATCCACTTCCAAGAAGGAAGTCCGCCAGCCCTGTGATCACATGGTACTCCCTCCATCTGTGCTCACGGTCCATCCCTCTGCGGATCCGTGCGCCGAGCATCAAAAGCACCAGCACATACGCGCCTGACAGGATCATCGCCGTGAATGCCTGATGGATCCAGAGAAATCCGGCTGTGATGAGAAGTACTGCACCTGTCCGGATCCGGTTCGATTCAATTTTCCAGATCGTGAACAGATATAAAAAGAACAGCACCGCGATCTCCGTCAGAAGGTCGATGGTCTCCGTTCTTCTGAGCCTGATCCCGTCTACGCCTGTCACATAAACCTGTCCGATGGCAACTAACAGTGCGGGTACCGCCGCCAATGCCAGAATAATTAACGAGGCACATTCCCGTCTCTTCATAATTCCCCCCAGGTCATGGTCTTTTTATTCCGCATAAAACTTATCTTCTAACATCAGGCAGAGCACATGGTAGATCGGCAGGTGGAGTTCCTGGATCTTGTAGGTCTCCTGCTCCGGCACGATAATAGCGACATCTGCGAGCTTCGCGAGCTTTCCGCCTGTCTTTCCCGTAAGACCGACAACTTTAAGTCCCTTCGCCTTTGCAGTCACTGCGGCGTACATCACATTCTCAGAGTTTCCGGAGGTGCTGATTCCGAGGAACACATCCCCTGCTTTTCCGTAGCCGTTTACCTGCTGTGCGTAAGAGAGCATTCCATCCACATCGTTTGCGAATGCGGAGGAGAGAGCCGTATGATTTGTGAGGGCGATGGCTGGGAGCCCGCCCTGAAGCTTTTTCGCCAGTTCTTCCCCTCTCTCCGGGTCCGCCTGCTTTAACGCCTCGGCGAATTCCGCGGATACCGGGCGGCGCTTTACAAAACCTTTCATCAGCTCCCCGACGATATGGTCAGAGTCTGCGGCGCTTCCTCCGTTTCCGGCGATCAGAAGCTTTCCTCCGTTCTCATAGCATGTCTCCAAGATCTTGTATGCATCCTCGATCTGGCCCTTTACGGATTCCAGAACCGGATATCTCTTTACTAATTCCTCAATCATTTTTTCTCCTTTTTGTCCTGCCCGATCATTGATACGCATAATGGGCAGGCAATGCCATTTTCATGCTATCCATTTTAACACATAAGCGCCTGTCTTTCCACCGCCAAATTACTTACAATCGCCCCAAAATGAAAAGAATGTGCTAAGGCACATTCTCGCGCCTCGCGCGGCCGCTTGCGACAATCTACATCTTTGCGCGAGTGTGCATCTTTGGCACGTCAGTGCCTTTTTATGTAACGGGGAATTCCTCGGAATTTCCTGTTACATGAAAAAATCCGCAGGAAGTCATCTTCCTGCGGATCAAAACATTCAAAGTATAAAAGTTGAGTAACTGTTCAGTACCTTCACAGTTACATGCAAAAATCCATTCCAAATCGGCTACGCCGATGGATTTTTGCCTTTTAGCCTAGGTTTTCTTACGGTCAGCGCAGCAAGTGCGCAGACCTACTGAACAGTTACAAAGTTGATTACTTAAGAGTAATCTTAGCGCCTTCAGCCTCAAGTTTTGTCTTGATGTCGTTAGCTTCGTCTTTGGATGCACCCTGCTTAAGAACCTTCGGAGCGCCGTCTACAACGTCCTTAGCTTCCTTGAGGCCAAGACCTGTTACTTCACGAACAACTTTGATAACTTTAACCTTGTTCGGGCCTACTTCTGTAAGCTCAACGTCGAACTCAGTCTTCTCTTCCTCTGCTGCTGCGCCAGCGCCTGCTGCTGCAACTACTACGCCTGCTGCTGCGGATACACCGAACTCTTCCTCACAAGCCTTTACTAATTCGTTTAACTCTAATACGGATAATTCCTTGATAGCTTCGATAAACTCAGCGGTTGTTAACTTTGCCATTATAATTTACCTCCATAATAATTTATATTTCACGTTTGTTTTTCACAACTTTTATACAGCATCTATGCTGCCTTTGACGGGATCACGCGATGCGTGTTTCCGCCTGCAGGACCGGGATGAGGATTAAGCCTCTGCCGGAGCTTCTGCGCCTTCGCCGTTCTTCTCTGCGATCTGGTTGAGAACGCGTGCGAAGTTTGTGATCGGGGACTGCATGCTTCCAAGAAGTCTTCCAAGAAGAACCTCTCTGGACGGGATGCTTGCGATCACACCGATACCTGCTGCATCGTAGTATGTTCCCTCTACAACGCCGCCTTTTAATTCAAGCTTGTCAGCTTTCTTTGCGAACTCAGCTAATACTCTGGCCGGAGCTGTTGCATCTTCTTTAGAAACAGCAAGTGCTGTCGGTCCTTCAAGATGCGGCTCAAGTGCTTCGAACTCAGTTCCCTTTGCAGCGAAGCGGATCATTGTGTTCTTATATACTTTATAAGAAACACCAGCTTCTCTTAACTGTTTACGAAGAGCAGTATCCTGCTCAACAGTTAATCCACGGTAGTCAACGACTACAGCAGACTTTGCTCCGTTGAGGACTTCAGCGATCTCAGCAACTACCGGCTGCTTTAATTCAACTTTTGCCATGAATGGTTTACCTCCTGTTTTATTTAGTATTGGATTCGCCGTCACAGCATTTTTTCGCTTATCAGAAAAACCTCTCTGTCCGCAGACCGAGAGGTTTACAAAATTCTGTGTGAGTTTTGTACGTCCCTCGGCAGGTGTTTTTACCTTACGCCTTACGGCACCTGCTGTCTTCGGCATTCAATACCCAAATAGTTTATCATAATATATTTGGATTGTCAATCACTTTTTTAGTTTTTTTGCATTAAAATACTGCCAGACGGTCAATCCGGTTGTACGCCGCTGGGGCACAGAACCAGATCAATGTCTGACAGTTAAAATGACACAATCGACTAGTTTGTTAACTTAGCTACGTTTAACTTAACGCCCGGGCCCATTGTGGAAGTAAGAGTAACGCTCTTTAAGTAAGCGCCCTTTACTGTGCTCGGTTTTGCTTTGTTGATTGCATCCATAAGCGTCTGGAAGTTGTCCGCTAACTGTTCTTCTGTGAAAGAAGCCTTACCTACTGGCACGTGAATGATGTTTGTCTTATCGAGTCTGTACTCAATCTTACCAGCTTTGATCTCTTTGATAGCTTTTGTAACGTCCATTGTTACGGTACCAGCCTTCGGGTTCGGCATTAAGCCCTTCGGTCCAAGTACACGACCAAGACGTCCAACAACGCCCATCATATCCGGTGTAGCAACAACTACATCGAAATCTAACCAGCCTTCGTTCTGGATCTTCGGGATTAAATCCTCTGCTCCAACGAAGTCAGCGCCTGCAGCCTGAGCCTCATCAGCCTTCGGTCCTTTAGCGAATACAAGGATACGAACAGTCTTACCTGTTCCGTGCGGCAGAACTACTGCACCACGGATCTGCTGATCAGCATGACGGCCATCACAGCCTGTTCTTAAGTGAGCCTCGATTGTTTCATCAAATTTAGCAACAGCAGACTTTTTAACTAATGCGATTGCATCTGCTGTATCATAAAGAGTAGCGCGGTCGATAGCTTTTGCCGCTTCTACGTATCTTTTTCCTCTTTTCATTATAAAAAACCTCCTGTGGTAGTGTCGGGAGTCCTCCCTCCCACGTGATTGTTGCTGTATATGGAGGTCCATCCTCCATTCAGTCGCTTACGATCAGTCTGTTACGGTGATACCCATGGAACGAGCAGTACCAGCGATCATGCTTGTTGCAGCCTCGATGCTTGCAGCGTTTAAGTCTGGCATCTTGAGCTCAGCGATCTTCTGTACTTCTGCTCTTGTAAGAGTAGCTACCTTTGCTTTGTTCGGTGTTGCAGAACCGGATTTGATCTTTGCAGCCTTCTTTAATAATACAGCAGCCGGCGGAGTCTTTGTGATGAAGCTGAAGCTTCTGTCAGCATAAACTGTGATAACAACCGGGATGATCATATCGCCCTGATCAGCAGTCTTAGCGTTGAACTCCTTTGTGAACTGTACGATGTTTACACCGTGCTGTCCAAGAGCCGGTCCAACTGGCGGAGCCGGTGTTGCCTTGCCGGCAGGAATCTGTAATTTAATATAACCTGTAACTTTCTTTGCCATAATTAGGCACCTCCTAAATAATGTGGTAATGTCGGGGATTTCCCTCCCACGCGGGCACAAAGTCCGTTTTCTTAAAAAGGTACGGACGACCGGTCCGGATCTTAGTCCGTTTACGGTCACATCTTCTTGATTTCAGAAAAGCTCAGTTCCACCGGTGTTTCACGGCCGAACATTTCGACGTTGATTGTAATGGACTGCTTGGACTCATTGACGGTTCTAATGACACCGACGGTATCCTTCCATGCGCCGGCCGTAACAACGACGGTATCTCCGACGGCGAAATCCACAACGACATCCGGTGTCTTAAAGCCAAGGCTCATCATCTCTTCTTCTGAAAGCGGCACCGGCTTGGATCCCGGTCCTACGAATCCGGTTACGCCTCTGGTGTTCCGTACAACGTACCATGTATCATCATTCATGATCATATGAATCAGCACATAGCCCGGGAACATCTTACGCTCGACCTGCTTCTGAGCACCGTTTTTAAGCTCGATGACTTCTTCCAGCGGGACGGAGACCTCTAAGATCTGATCCTGAAGACCTCTGTTTTCGATTGTTTTCTCAATGTCAACCTTTACCTTATTCTCATATCCGGAATAAGTGTGTACAACATACCATTGTGCTTCTGACATATCTTCACCTCATCCTTAACCAAGTACAATATTGAGACCAAATTTGATGATCAGGTCAAGGGCTGCGATAACAATCCCCAGAATTACTGTTGATACGACTACTACAGCGGTCTCTTTCGTAAGCGTATCCTTATCCGGCCAGATGATCTTATTGAATTCAGCTTTTAAGCCTTTGATAAAGTCCGTTTTAGGGGCTTTCTCATTACTTGCCGTTTCTCCCATAAATTCACGTCCTTCTTGCAAACCGGATTACTTAGTTTCTTTGTGCATCGTATGTCTCTTGCAGAATCTGCAGTACTTCTTTGTCTCCATGCGGTCCGGATGAGTCTTCTTATCCTTCGTCATGTTGTAGTTGCGCTGCTTGCATTCTGTGCATGCCAGTGTAATCTTAGTGCGCACGACTTCCACCTCCGTTTAATTTCTTTGTAAGGCGGTCTTTTCTCTATTCATTGCTATCGTTTTTTGAGCATAAAAAAAAGACCTATATCTTCCATTCGCCCGAATATTGTAACATAAGAATTGCGGCGCGTCAAGCATTTCCTTGAGAAATAAGAGTTTTCGTGGAGTTTTAGTTGATTGGCGGGGCAGGGAACTTTCAGAAAGCAGTGCTTGTGGGATTCAGGGAAGGTTCCTCTAGGCTTGCGGGCGACTGCTAGGGACGAAAAAAAGATGATGCAACTCGCTTCGCTCAGACAAGCATCATCTTTTTTCCAACGCATTCACCTGCGAGCCAAGAGGAACCAGATCCCTGTATCCAGGCACTGCTTTCTGAAAGTTCCCTGCTGCTGTGTAGTTGGCACGCCAAGGAGAAGGGGCACTATTGAGAACAAGATTTTGCGCAAGAGCGGACTTTGGTCAGTTGTCGCGTAAATAAAAAAAGCCTCTCGTTTCCATCTTTCAGGCAACAAGAAGCTTTTCATTATCTAATATTTACAGGACCTTCGATAAAAATTCCTTTGTTCTCTCATTCTTCGGATGCGCGAAGAATTCTTCCGGTGGAGCTTCTTCGAGAATTTTTCCCTGATCCATAAACAGCACGCGGTTTGCAACCTCTCTCGCAAAGCCCATCTCGTGGGTTACAACGACCATGGTCATTCCTTCGTTTGCAAGCTCCTTCATGAGATCCAGTACCTCACCTACCATCTCCGGATCGAGAGCACTCGTCGGTTCATCGAAGAGGATCACATCCGGCTTCATCGCCAGAGCGCGGACGATGGCCACACGCTGCTTCTGTCCGCCGGAAAGAGTGGACGGGTAAACGTCTGCTTTATCCTCAAGACCGATGCGGCGTAACAGCTCCAGAGCTTCCTCTCTCGCCTGTGCCTTGATCTCCGCCTTTGTCTTCGGCGCATCAGGTGCCAGCGTTCCTTTTCTCTTTGCCTTCTTTAACTCTTTACAGCGCACATAGACCGGCGCCATCATAATATTCTCGATCACAGTCATATTGTTGAACAGGTTGAAGTGCTGGAATACCATGCCCATATGGCGGCGGTGGATATTGATGTCCACGCGCATATCGGCGATATCTACGCCGTTAAAAATGATGCTGCCGGAGGTCGGATCCTCCATACAGTTCAGGCATCTTAAAAATGTACTTTTTCCGGAGCCGGACGGACCGATGACTACAACGATGTCACCTTTATTGATGGTCACATTGATTCCCTTCAGGACTTCCAGATCACCAAATGTTTTTTTCAGATCAATGACGTCTATCACTCTTCTTCAGGCTCCTTTCCATCAGTTTTACAAGAATTGAGATCACCAGCACGAGAACGATGTAGATCGCCGCCATGACAAGATACGGGACCATGAACTCGTAGCTGTTGCTTCCGATATAGTTGAAGGCAACGTAAAGATCCGCCGCGCCGACGAAGCTGACAACGGAGGTTTCCTTGATCAGGGCAATAAACTCATTGCCCAGAGTCGGAAGAATATTTTTCACTGCCTGCGGGATTACGATCCGGATCATCGCAGGACCAAAGCCAAGACCAACTGCACGTCCCGCCTCAAGCTGTCCCGGATCAACGGACTGGATACCGCTTCGCATGATCTCGGAAATATACGCGCCGCTGTTTAAGCCAAAGACCACCATGGCAACACGGACACCCGGCAGCTTGATCCCCATAAGCGGCAGCATAACATAGTAGAAGATCAGAAGCTGCACGACCATCGGGGTTCCGCGGAAGAGACCCACATAGAAGCTGCAGACCGCATTCAGCGCCCGCGGAAGTGTCTTATATTTCGGCAGGACGCGGACCGTCGCGATGATGGTACCGATCAAAACACCGATGAGCATGCCGACTACCGCGATCAGAAGCGTATTCTGCAGACCCTGTACGACCTTGACGTAACCGTTTTTCTCAATAAATATCTGTACAAACTTGTTCCATTTGTTCCCGAAGTTTCCCATAATACCTCCAGATAGCAAAAACACAGCGTTTCCAGCCATGTTCCAGTACAGTCAAAAACGGGAGCGAACCGTATCCTGCCCCCGCTTTTATAACCAGTATTTCCAATATTTTTACTGCATTGCGTTGATCGCCTTTGTGATGCTTTCCGCCGGAGCCGCATCAATGAGCACATATTTCAAGTTGCCATTGATCATATCCTGAACTGCAAGAGATGCGCTCTTATACGGTACCCACTCAGCCGGAAATCCTTCAAAGCCCCAGTCATCACTGCCCTCAATGAAGTACTGGGCTGTTGTTCCCTGCTGTCCGCCGATCTTGTCGCTCGCACTTAAGCCCTTAAGGATCTCTTCTACGGACGCTGCATCCTTGCAGTCATCAAAAGCCGTATCATCTGCCAGCGTAACCAGTCTCTGGGATGCTTTATAATACGGATCAGAGAAGGTTACATATTCTTCTCTCTCCTCGTTAATCGTTAAGCCAGCCATTGCGATATCGCATTTGTGCTGACCAACAGATAAGCATACGGCATCAAAGTCCATGTTTTCAATTACAAGCTCCTTGCCAAGCTCCTGTGCAAGAAGAGAAGCAAGCTCCATATCGATTCCCTTGTAGCTGTCGCCGTCTACGTACTCAAACGGCTCAAAGGATGCGTTTGTCGCAACAACAAGCTGATCCTTGGAAGCATCATACTCTGCGGATTCTACTGCAGCCGGCTCGCCATCACTGAAATATTTATCACAGATCGTATCGAAGGTTCCGTCCTCCTGGATCTTTGCGATGAATGCATTTACCTGCTCAAGCAGCTCCGGCTGGTCTTTATCCACGCCAAATGCATACTGCTCATCTGTAAGATCATATTCGATCACCTTAACAACTCCGGCTGCCTCATCTTTCTTTTCTTCTGCAGCCGCACCTGCTGTTGTCTCTGTCTTGTTCTCTGCTGCTGCCGTTGTCTCTGTAGTTTTGCTGCCGCAGCCTGTAAGAAGTGATGCTGCCATTGCAGCGGTCAGACATAATGCAATCGCCTTTTTCATAATATTTTCCTCCTCTAACCCAATACGGATTTGCAACTTTTTCGACGGAACCCACTATACCACAGGCCTATACAAAAAGCAAGTGTTTATGCATATGCTTTTGCATATTTATGCAGTATCTCTCATTCTATAACCTGTATGCATATCACTTTTCCCTGTCCTATCTGCCCCCGGTCATGCAGATCACAACGAAATAGATCCGGCTGATCCCCGATGCCCGCAGGGCTCTCGCGCACGCCTCGATGGTACTGCCCGTTGTATAAATGTCGTCCACAAGGATCACACTCCTGATCCCCTCCGGGATCTCCCCCGCCGCAAAGGCACCGGAAAGGTTCTTAAGCCGCTCCGCTGCCGAAAGATCCTTCTGCGGCAGCGTCTTCTTATTTCTCACCAGCATTTCCGGTATCACCGGAATCCCCAGCTTCTTTCCGATGACCCGTGCCAGGATCTCTGCCTGATTGAATCCCCGGGTCTTTTTCCTCGTGGCATGGACCGGCACCGGGACCAGGGCATCTGCCTGCATCCGGCGGATTGTCCGTCCGTACCGTGCCGCCAGAGCTGTCCCGTAAAAATCCAGGTACTCTCTCTTATTATTGTACTTGATCTGCGCCATGGAATGCCTCGCCGCCTCATCGTAATTTAATAAGGCGATCCCGTACTCAAAGGCACGCGGATGGCGCATGCAGTCCGGGCAGAACTCCAGACTCCCGTCTTCAATCTCTTTTCCGCATTTTTTACATACCGGTGATCTTACAAACGATAGTTTATGAAGGCAGTCCGGACAGATCATCCGCCCGGAACTGCCAGTGATATCCCCGCATACCGGACAGCGGCGGGGATATAGGACATCAAGAATTTTATTAAATTTCATGTTAAATATAAATATTAGAACAAATAGTGCAGGTCTATTTCTGCATCATAGATGTATCAATCTCCAGAATCCGGTCCTTCAGCCCTGAGTACCGTTTCTGCTCCACCTCATTGTCCACCATCGCCTGGAACACCTCCGGTATTCCCACGAGGCAGACGCAGGATTTCGCCCTCGTAACCGCCGTGTAGATCAGATTTCTCGTCATCAGCATCCGCGGACCGGAATGGACCGGGATCACAACTGCCGGATATTCGCTTCCCTGGGATTTGTGGATCGTGATCGCGTAGGCAAGCTCCAGCTCCTCCAACTGCTTAAAGCTGTACTCCACCATCCGCCGCTCATCAAATTCCACCTCCATGGTCTCCGCGAAGCTGTTGATGGAGCGGATGATCCCCGTATCCCCGTTGAAAACGCCTTCGCCCTTATCCACCGGGATTCCGTAGCGGTTGCGGACCTCCCACTCGATCTGATAGTTGTTCTTGATCTGCATGACCTTATCGCCCACACGGAAGATCGTCCCGCCGGACTCTTTCTCCTGCTTATTCGCCGCAGGCGGGTTAAACTTCTCCTGAAGCTGCTTATTTAACGCCTCGACTCCGAGAGCGCCTTTCCGCATCGGTGTCATGATCTGGATATCTGACATCTCGGCATGGACATAGTTCGGAAGCTTGTCCTGCACGAGGACCATCATATCCTTCACAATATCCGCCGGATAATCGCGCCGGATAAACAGAAAGTCACGGCTCTTCTTATTTAAAGGAACTGTTTCCCCGTCGTTGATCTTATGGGCATTGACGATAATGTCGCTCTGGGCCGCCTGACGGAAGATCTTTGTGAGCTTCACCACAGGGAACGCCTCCGACGCGATCATGTCCCGGAGAACATTTCCCGGCCCCACGCTGGGAAGCTGGTTTACATCACCCACAAGGATCAGCCTCGTTCCTACATTCACCGCCTTTAAGAGTGAGTGGATCAGGCTGATATCCACCATGGACATTTCATCGATGATGATCACATCCGCGTCCAGAGGATTTTCCTCGTTCCGCTCAAAATGCATGCCCTCCAGCCGGTTCTCGCCGGAATTGCCGTTGTTTTTCCGATCAACTGTCGGAGCGCCCGTAAGCTCCAGAAGTCTGTGGATCGTCTTCGCCTCGTATCCCGTCGCCTCCGTCATGCGCTTCGCCGCACGGCCCGTCGGAGCAGCCAGAAGAATGTCCATGTCTTCCTGGTCGAAATAGTGGATGATCGTGTTGATGGTTGTCGTCTTACCGGTTCCCGGACCTCCGGTGATGATAAGGAGACCGTTACCCACAGCTTCCATGACCGCCTGCTCCTGAAGCTCGTCCAGCTCGATCTTCTCCGCCTCCGTGATCTTTTTCAGGCGCTTTTTCACGTCGTCCTCATCGATCTTCGAGTGGAGATTCAGGTCATGCAGCATTCTCGCCGTATTGAGTTCCATATAATAGAACTGCGCCGGATAGACGATCCGTTTCCCATCCTTTTCCTTCACCACCAGCTTCTTCTCCATCTGGAGATCCACCAGATGCTTTTCCATATGCTCCGGTTCTACGTTCAAGAGTGCCGACGCATTGGCAAACAGCTCCTCCTCCGGCAGATATGTATGGCCGTTTCCCGTCGCCTGGAGCAGGGCATAGAAAAGTCCGCTGCGGGTCCGGTAATCGGAATCCGTGAAGATCCCGACCTTCGCCGCGATCTCGTCCGCGATCTTAAATCCCACCCCCTGGATATCGTCCGCCAGCTGATACGGATTCTCCTGGATCACGGAGTACATTCCCGGACCGTAATGCTGGTAGATCTTCACCGCAAGGTTCATGGAGATCCCGTACTGCTGAAGGAACACCATGGCCTGACGCATATCTCTTTTTTCCTCCACCTGGCTGCTGATCTCCATCGCCATGCGCTCGCTGACGCCCTTGACCTCGGCGAGACGTTCCGGCTCCTCCTCCATGATCCGGAAGGTGTCCGCCTTGAACTTCTTTACGATCCTTTTAGCTAAAGCAGCTCCGATGCCTTTGATAGCACCGGAGCCGAGATACCGTTCAATTGCCAGTGTGTCCTCGGGAGCTTTTATCTCATAGCTCTCCACCGCAAGCTGTTCACCGTAGATGGAGTGTTCCACCATCCGGCCCGTCGCCTCGATCCGCTCTCCCTCACTGATGTAGGGAAATGTGCCGACGAGGATATATTCTTCTCCCCCGTCCGCCACGCTTAAGACCGAGTAACCGTTATCCTCGTTGCGGTATTTGATTCTTTCCACATAGCCTGTTACAGTTGCCATTTTTTATTTTTCTGCGCCTTTTCCGCCGTGTGCGAACTCGATAAACTTACCGGTTCCGATCGCAACCGCTGTAAGCGGCTCCTCCGCGATCATTGTCGTGATTCCGGTCTTCTCCTCGATCAGGGCGTCAAGTCCGGAGATCAGGGATCCACCGCCGGTAAGAACGATTCCACGGTCGAAGATATCGGCCGCGAGCTCCGGTGGTGTACGCTCCAATACATTGTGTACGGCGTCTACGATCTGCATCGCCGGCTCTCTTAACGCCTCAAGTGTCTCGTCGGATGTGACAACGATGGTCTTCGGGAGACCTGTCACAAGGTTTCTTCCGCGGACTTCCATCGTCACAAGCTCCGGACGGCGGTAAGCCGCACCGATATTGATCTTGATCTCCTCAGCGGTTCTCTCACCGATTAAGAGGTTATGTTTCTTTCTCATATAGCGGACGAGAGCTTCATCGAAGTCATCTCCGGCAGTCTTAATAGAAGTACTTACTACAGTACCTCCGAGAGAGATCACTGCGATATCCGCAGTACCGCCTCCGATATCTACGATCATGTTTCCGCATGCCTTGGAAATATCGATTCCGGCACCGATCGCTGCCGCAACCGGCTCCTCGATGATGCAGACCTCGCGGGCACCTGCCTGGTAAGTTGCGTCCTCAACAGCCTTTCTCTCAACCTCTGTCGCACCGCTCGGAATGCAGACCGCGATACGCGGTTTTCTTAAGGTTCTCTTTCCGACCGCTTTGTTAATGAAATATTTTAACATTTTTTCGGTTACGGTATAATCGGAAATTACACCTTTACGGAGCGGTCTTACCGCAACGATATTACCCGGAGTACGTCCGATCATCAGACGCGCCTCCTCACCGAAGGTAATTACTTTATTCGTCTCTCTGTCCAGTGCTACTACGGACGGCTCCTTTAAAACAACGCCTTTTCCCTTAATGTATACAAGGATGCTGGCGGTACCTAAGTCAATTCCAATGTCGTTGGACATCATCATTGTCGTCTTCCTCCTGTCTCTCTAACTGAAAATCTCCTGAATCCATTTCCACATCCCATCGGTGGGATGTGCCTCGCTTATCTCTCTATCAGAAAACCCTGCTTTATTCAGGGCGCGAAATATCAGTTTTTATTATATACGAAAGACCTTTGTTTTTAAAGGGGTTTTTGAAATTTTTATTCTACTGCACCCAGACGCCATTTTTATCAACATAATACTGTCCGCCGATCATCTGGCTCGTGAGCATCGCGCCGTCAGCTCCGCAGTAGTACCATGCGCCGTTGGTCTGTACCCACTGGCTCTTGACCAGCGCGCCGGACACTCCGCAGTAATACCACCGGTTGTTGTTCATTACCCACTGGTTCTCTGTCATATATCCGGACTGGTTGAAATAATACCATACGTTGTTGATCAGCTTCCAGTTCGCCACTGGGTAAGTCTTATCCGGGTTGCACCACCACCAGCCGTTGCCGTCGCGGAGCCATGCGCCGTCTGCGGTGCTGGAGGAGCTGGAGCTTGTCTGATTGTTTGATCCTGAGGAACCGCTGCCGTAATACTTCGCTGCTGCTGTGCGGTTCGCGTAGATTGCGGATGCCTCGCTGCTGTTTACATCTTTGGAGTCAGACTCCTGCCAGCTGGTCTCGTTGTTTCCCCGGATCGCTTTTACCTTAAATGTATAACTTCCACTTTTTGCGAAGGAACCACAGAAGTTGTAGTAATCATTCGTTGTCGTATATGTGGAGCCCACTGCGCTTCCGTCCCTATATAAACGAACCTGATATTTCTTTGCGGAATCAGATCCCTCCCAGCATGCAACTCCACCGTAGCTGTCATCCCAGAAAAGATCATATACTTCCAAATCATCATCAGAATCATAGTCCGTGTCGATATCTTCGATCTTCGGGAGTGTCACATAGACAGACAGCTTTGAAGTACTTCTCGAAACAGATGTCACCGTCTGATCATCATTTCCGAGATATACATCGGATCTACCGAGTCCGGTGGAGAACGTATATCCGCTCTCCGCGCCAAGAGTAACTTTTACCTTCGGCTTTGTGCTGTCGTTCCAGTCTCCGCTCGGTGTATTTGTGACTGTCACCTCATCCACATAACAGCCGTCATCCGACACTTCCGCCTCAACTTCAAGGTTGTCGGAATCTGTCAGGACTGCACTGATATCGATCGTGACCTCCTCGATCCTTTCCGATGCCATAACCGGAAATGCCAGCATTGCTGTCATAAGAAACGCTGCGGGTACTAATATCATTTTTTCTTTCTTCATTGTGAACCTCCCCGTTTTCTTTTTCTCTTATCTCAAGATGTTGGGATCAAAAGCTTTTGGCCTCTCTGATACCAATTTATTATATAGTATATCAGATATTTATGGACAATTTATGTTCAAATTTCCTGCCAAACTTCGGCAAAAATGCGGCAGATCTCCGGGAAATCCTCGGCGCAGGATTTGTTGTCTGTCTCTGTGCCAATTTTCGCCATATTTCGATACGGCTCTTCATTATTCGTTAAGTAATTTTACTTTCTTTTAATTTTTTACTCACAGTTTAGACACATTTTGTCTATATAATATAATTACGTTATCCGAAAGGATAACCTGCCTTTGTTTCAAGTGTTACACTTGAACACACAAAGCTTTTTCATACTCATACCTGTCGGAGGCAACTCTGGCAGGTCCCCCTAAAAAATTGATACTTTCCATACTCCCCTTAGGGACTGCAGGAACGGCTGCGGTTCCTATTTTTTTGCTCAGCCAATTTACCAAAGTCCTTGTTTCCTATATTCTTGTTTTTTAACTTTTATTTCCGGACATAATCCTTCCAGCCATTGATTTCAACTTCAACTTTCGACATCCTTCCCTTTTCACCAGTTTTATGTTCTTTTCCATTGACTTCTATTTTCCCTCACGGTATAGTAAATATATTAACATTGCCAGCAACGCGGAGGCATTATTTTCAGAAATCAAAACTCCGCAAAAGTGGCTCATTCCACAGGAGGATATTTTATGAATTCGCTAAAACGCATCGCAGCTGCCGCGCTGTCCGCAGCTCTCTGTTTTTCCATGGCTGTTCCGGCCTACGCCGACCACTACCAGACTCCGAAGTCCATCAAGGGCGTTCTGATCAACGAGCACGCCCAGATCCCGGATGTCCTCGAGGTGGGCGCATCTCAGGTCGTTTTAAACTTTCCAATGTCCTGGGCATTCAGCAGCCAGTTATCTGTCTGTCAGGATCTCTACACAAAGCTTGACCAGGCGGGTGTCACCGTGACACTGATCGTCTTAAACGACTGGGCGGCAGCGAGCTACAGCCCGTCCCTTCTTCCGGTATCCCAGCCAACCGGCGCAAGCTACTACGCGTTCAACACCTTAAACGATGCAGGCGTCCAGTCCACAAGAGATGCCGCAAAGCGCGTCACAGAGGCATTCAAGGATTGTGTCTCCAACTGGGTCATCGGCAACGAAGTCAATGACGGTCAGGCATGGAACTATATCGGACAGATGGATATCGACACCTACTGTTCCAACTACGCCACCGGATTCCGCACCTGGTACGACACCATCAAAGGTTCCAACAAGCTGGCAAACGTCTATATTCCGTTTGACTTCCGCTGGAACTGCGGACAGGTCGAGGGCTTCAAGTACGGCGCTATGGACATGATCCCGCGGTTAAACAGCCGCCTAAAAGATACCGACTACGGCATCGCATGGCACGCATATCCGGAGACCTTCGAGGATCCGGTCTTCACCGATGATATCTACACGCTGGAGAAAGCAGATACTTATATCATCAACCTGAAGAACCTCCACGTTCTGACCGACTACATGCAGCAGGCGGACATGCTCTCCCCGGCAGGAAAGGTCCGCCACCTGATCCTCTCCGAGCAGGGCTTCACATCCGATTCTCCTGCCCACAACGGCCAGTGCCTCGATCTCCAGGCTCAGTGCATCAAAGAGGCTTACGAGACAGCAAAGGCAAATCCATATGTTGAGGCATTCCTGTTAAACCGCATGAAGGATGAGCAAGGACTTCTGGATGCGCATTATGCGTTCGGCCTCATCGATGTGAACGGAAATAAAAAGCCGAGCTTTGAGGTTTATAAGAATCTTCAGTAATTTCCCAATGCCTGACTGTCCGCGTTAGGGATACAGCAGACAGCCAGATACTTTTACAATAAATCAATCGAGTAGGAGGCGGTGGCTAACCGCCGTCCTCTCACAGCACCGTACGTACCGTTCGGTATACGGCGCTTTCAATAG
>NZ_WQPW01000016.1:0-86640 GCF_018785465.1 Clostridium sp. MCC328 | reverse complement strand
CTCGCCATCAACCATCATCCAGGTTCCCTTGGAAGCTGCGAAAGATGTCATGGAAGCGCCTAATGCTAACAGAGCTGCTGCGGATACTACTGCAGCAATTTTAGTCTGCTTTCTCATAATTAATGCACTCTCCTTTTGTTTTTTTGAAACGCTTTTTGAAATTCCTAATTGCATTACGAAGCCATTATACTTCCGATAAGTAAAATTATCAATAGTTTTTTTACAAAAAATGAAGATTTTTTAATAAAGGGAACTATCTTACTTCGCTTCCAGAAATACTCTGTACCTCGAATACACTGGTATTATAGTATATTTTCTTAAGAATTTCCATATCTTTTTTGTTTTTATTTTCTTACGAAACTCTTACACGAATGCTGTTTTTAGCTGATATTGTATATATATTAATACAATATGCCCATTTTTACACTTTGTGGCAGCTTTGTGGCAAGGATGTGTCATTACGCAGCGTTCATTTTGATATGATTTTTAAGATATTTTGAACGTGATAATTCCATGTTCAAAATATCTTCTTGTATTATCAGAAGTACGTGTTATAATGTTCATATATATCTATTTATTTTTTCGTTTTGAACATGTTCATTTTTATCAGTTTCTTCCTTATTATTAAACAGTAATAATAAGCGATGCAAACATCTTTGATTCGGAGGACGACTATGGATCGTTTGGGATTACTCTGCAGGAATATTTATGAGAACAACAAGATGACACAGCGGGAGCTGGCGGCGGCGATGGATATTTCCCTTGGGACCTGCAACCATCTCGTGAAAGAAGGTCTGGACCAGGAGCTTTTTTCTTTTGATCCGGTGGACGGATCTTATTCCTTATTAAAAGGCGGTGTGGATCTTTTAAGAAATTACCGGATGGACAGCGCCGTGATCCTCGCGGCGGGATTCGGGTCCAGATTTGTACCGCTGACCTTCGAGACGCCGAAGGGACTTCTTGAGGTCTACGGCGAGCGTATGATCGAGCGGCAGATCAAGCAGCTGCATGAAGCGGGCGTCACGGATATCACCATCGTTGTGGGATATCTGAAGGAGAAGTTCGAGTATCTGATCGACAAGTTCGGCGTGAAGCTTCTCTACAATCCGGAATATCACAATAAGAATACGCTGACGACACTCTACCGTGCCCGGGAGTGTTTTATCGGAAGGAACACTTATCTTCTCTCTTCCGACAACTGGATGCGCAACAATATGTACCACACCTACGAGTGCGGCGCATGGTACTCTTCTGTATATATGAAGGGCGAGACTTCCGAGTGGTGTCTTGAGACAAGCAAAAAGGGGCTGCTCACCGGCGTGAAGGTCGGCGGCGAGGACTCCTGGGTCATGTACGGACCAGTATTCTTCTCGAAGGAGTTTTCGGAAAAGTTCTTCCCTGTCCTCGAGGAGTATTACCATACTCCCGGAACGGAGCAGATGTACTGGGAGCAGGTTCTGGCGGACCTCTTAAACGGCGAGGTCGACAGTCATCTTCCCGGAAAGCACCATTTCCCGGTTCCTGAGATGTATATCAACAGACAGCCGGACAACCAGGTATACGAGTTCGAGAATCTTGAGGAGCTCCGCCTCTTCGATGAGCGCTACCAGAACCATTCCGACAATATCGCCATGGAGCTGATCTCCGAGGTGCTGCAGGTTCCGGAGTCTGAGATCACGGGCATTAAATGCCTGAAGACCGGCATGACGAACAAGTCTTTCCTGTTTAAGGTTCACGGCAAGTCCTATATCTGCCGGATTCCTGGTCCGGGAACCGAGCTTCTGATCAACCGGAAGCAGGAAAAGGCGGTCTATGACGCAGTACAGGATTACGGCATCACCGAACATGTTGTATACATGAACGGGGAGACCGGCTACAAGATTTCCGAGTATTATGAGGGGGCGCGCAACAGCGATCCGCGCGACTGGGATGATGTGGCACGGTGCATGGCACTTGTGGAGAAGCTCCATGATTCGAAGCTCCATGTGGACTATTCTTTTGATATCCGGGAGCGGATCACCTTCTATGAGGCACTGTGCCGTGGATACGAGAAGAAGCTTTTTGAGGATTATCCGGAAGTAAAGTCCCATATGATGACACTGCTTGACCGCCTCGACCACCTGAACCGGCCGAAGGTCCTGTCCCATATCGACAGCGTGTGCGACAACTTCCTGTTCCTGCCGGACGGGGATCTCCGCCTGATCGACTGGGAGTACTCCGGCATGTCTGATCCGCTGATCGATGTGAGCATGTGCGCGATCTATTCCTATTATAATGATTTTGAGGTCGAGAAACTGATCAAGCTCTACCTGCACCGGGAGCCGACTTCCGAGGAGCGGTTCGTTTACTACGCTTATATTGCCCTCGGCGGATTCTTGTGGTGTTTGTGGGCGGTGTATAAGAGCAGTGTCGGCGAGGAGTTTGGCGATTATACGATCGTGATGTACCGGTATGCGAAGCGGTTTTATAAGAAGATTATTACCTCGCCGGAATTTCTTGGAATCGGAGACGGCGGGACACTGAGATAACCGTACTGGCGGTCTGCGGCTTTCCTGGTGCGGCATTCGGAAGAACGCAGGTCAGGGAACTGGTCCGGAAAAGCCGAATAATCGCCACATTTTCAATTGAATTTTTGCAAGACGTATGTGTATTTTTATGCTATACTGAAAATACGCAGATAACGTCCATAGAGTCCCGGGATGAAGCTGTGACAGAAATACAGTTATCCCGGGATCTTTTTTATAGCTGGTCGACGGTTTCGGAAGTACAGCGCTGCCTGGTACCGGCAGCTACATCCGGCATCAGGTCTGTCAGCTTGTAAGATAAGAATTTTAATGTACAACTTTTAAAGGGGGATTTCCATGAGACAAAAGAAACGGGCGGCGGCGGTTCTTTTAAGTGCCGTCATGGCTTTTTCCGCGGTAAGTCCGGCGGTTCCGGTATGGGCGGCTTCCTGGCAGAAGAACGCGTCCGGCTCCTATATTGGAAGTGATGGTTCCGTGCTTACCGGTATCCTGTCCCGGGGCATCGATGTTTCCCAGTGGCAGCAGAATATCAACTGGTCCGCGGTCGCCGATGATGATATCCAGTTCGCGATGATCGGAACGCGGTACAACAATGCGGTGGATCCGTATTTTGATACGAATGTGCGTGGGGCAGCGGCGGCGGGACTCCGCGTCGGTGTTTACCTTTATTCCTACGCGACGACTACAGCGATGGCGGAATCCGACGCGGATTTTGTCCTGAATCTCATCAAGGATTATCCAATCTCCTACCCGGTGGTCCTCGATGTGGAAGCGCAAGAAATGAACGGGCTGACGCCGTCCCAGATCGCGGATATCATAAACGCGTTCTGTAAGAAGGTTGAGACGGCCGGATATTATCCGATGGTGTATACCAACGACTACTGGATCAGCAATAAGATCGATATGACGAAGGTCCACTATGATGTCTGGATTGCCCGTTATAACTCGAAGCCGACTTATCAGGGTGCTGCCCTCTGGCAGGCATCAAATCAGGGTACTGTAAACGGCATCAACGGAAATGTGGATATCAACTTTACCTTTAAGGATCTGAGCAGCAAGCTTCCGGCGAACCGCTGGCGTCTCATCGGGGACAAGTGGTACTATTACAAAAACTATGTAAAGCAGACCGGTTGGATCAACGATGGCCAGAGCTGGTATTATCTGAACGCGGACGGAACCCAGTTTAAGGGCTGGCTGCTCCTTGACAACCAGTATTATTATCTTCTCCCGACTACCGGTCAGATGAAGACCGGCTGGCTGAAGGCGGAGGATGCGTGGTATTACTTAAACTCCGACGGCACGATGGCGAAGGACTGGATCCAGGTCGACGGAACGTACTATTATCTGTTGAACGGCGCGATGGTGACCGGTTGGCTGCGGATCGGAAACGATTATTACTATATGCGCGGCAACGGCTCTATGGTGACCGGTTGGCGGAAGATGGACGGGAAGTATTACTACTTTAACGGCAGCGGAAAGCTTGTCCGTGGATGGGCGGATATCGATGGAAAGCGGTATTTCCTCCAGCAGGACGGGACTATGGTGACCGGATGGCAGACGATCGACGGACTGCTGTACTACTTTGATGCCAGCGGCGCGATGGCGGCCGGGTGGACGAAGCTTGACGGTTACTGGTATTACTTCAATAACGAAGGAAAGCTGATGACCGGATGGATGCAGCTTGACGGAAAGTTCTACTATCTCCACACTGACGGGCGGATGGTCATCGGATGGCAGAGTGACGGAACGAACAAGTATTATATGGACACCGTGTCCGGTGTGATGGCGGTGGGCTGGAAGCAGATCGATAAGAGCTGGTATTATTTCAATCAGGCCGGACATATGATCACGGGCTGGCTGAATGACGGCGGAAAATATTATTATCTGAATCCGGCAGATGGAAAGATGATCGCCAACGGATCGTTTGTTGTAAATAATGTAAACTATACCTTCAATCAGAGCGGTGTGTGCCTGAGCGAGACATCCGCGATCGACGGTGGTTCCGCGGGAAGTGTTTATACGCCGGGAACGGGCGGAACTGTGGCAAACGGAAATTATACCGGTACTCCGGCGGCTGGGAATGCGCAGAATGGGATTACTACGGGTAATAGCGGAAGCGGAAATGCTGCGGCTGGATCCGCGCCGGGTGGTTCGACAACCACTGCGACCGGAGCCACGACCCCTGGATCTTCCCAGACGAATACGGGTATGTCGGCTGGTAATTACCAGACCGGCGGTCCGGGAACTTCAAACAGTGCATCTACTTCCACTTCCAACAGCGGAACAAGTACCTCCGGCAGTTACCAGACCGGCGGTCCGGGATACTCCAACAGCAGCTCAGGTTCCGGAAGCTCCAGCTCTGGCTCTGCATCAACTACAGCGCCGGGCGGCAATACAGCAGGCAGCAAGAACAATTATTATACAGACACCGGCAGCGTGACCGGACCGGGAAGCGCCAATGCGTACTATAACTATGGTTCCGGTTCTTCCAGTACGACTGTGCCGGGAAGTTCAAATTCTTCTTCTACTTCTTCGAATCTGTCTGAGTATCAGACTGCTGGACCGAAGTAAAACTGTAATATCAGACTCTGTGTCAGTAAAAAACACGCCGCCCCGCAGGATCTTCTCCCGCAGGGCGGTGCTTTTATTCTCATACTATGTATTCTTATCTATTCTCTCTTACACCTCAAAAATCATATCCCCATAGCTCGGAATCGGCCAGTATTCCTTATCTACGATCATTTCCAGCTGATCTGCCGGGTCACGCAGAGCCTGCATCGCCGGGATGATCTCGTCGTAGCAGAAGTGGGCGCGTTTTTCCATGCTGTCGATGTGCTGGTACTCTTCTACGAGATCCTCGAGCTTCGCGCGGGCAACCTTCATGTCGGAGAGGAGGTCGGAAACTTCGATGAGAAGCTCTGTCTGAACGCTGTTATCAGCTTCCGGGCATGCAGCCTTCACGGCGCTTAAGGACTGGGCGAGGACGGTTGTGTAGCGGACAACAGCCGGGATCAGCTGCTTTCCTGCGATATTGATCATCGCCTTCGCCTCGATATTTACGGATTTCGCGTAGGACTCATACTCGATCTCCGCTCTTGCCACCAGCTCTTCCTTCGTGTATACACCAAAGTCACCGAACAGCTTGAACGCTTTCTCGGTAACGAGGGACGGGATCGCGTCTACCATGCACTTTAAGTTCGGGAGTCCGCGGCGCTCTGCCTCTTCTACCCATGCCTCGCTGTAGCCGTTGCCGTTGAAGATGATGCGGCGGTGATCAGCGAGAAGCTTCTTGATCATATCATGGACAGCGAGATCAAAATCTTCTGCCTTTTCAAGCTCGTCAGCCGCCTCCTTGAATGCCTCAGCGACGATGGTATTTAATACAACGTTTGCGGAGGAAACAGAGTCGGAGGAGCCGACCATACGGAACTCGAACTTATTTCCGGTGAACGCAAACGGTGATGTACGGTTTCTGTCGGTTGCGTCCTTATCAAAGTCCGGAAGCGTGGTAACACCGGTCTTTAAGGTACCGCCGGTCTTGGAGTGGGTCGCGGAACCTGTGGAGATCAGCTGGTCGATCACGTCCTCAAGCTGCTCGCCGACGAAGATGGAGATGATCGCAGGCGGCGCCTCCTGAGCGCCAAGGCGGAAATCATTTCCCGGAACAGCCGCAGACTGACGGAGCAGATCCGCATGGCGGTCAACTGCTTTCATAATGCAGGCAAGAACCAGAAGGAACTGGATATTCTCATGCGGTGTTACACCCGGATCCAGCATATTGATGCCGGTGTCGGAAGCCAGGGACCAGTTGTTATGTTTACCGGAACCGTTGACGCCCTGGAACGGTTTCTCGTGGAGCAGGCATGCCATACCGTGACGGTTTGCAACCTTTTTCATTGTCTCCATAACAATCTGGTTGTGGTCAACAGCAAGGTTTGCCTTTGTGTAGATCGTTGCCAGCTCGTGCTGTGCCGGAGCAACCTCGTTGTGCTGGGTCTTTGCGGTAACTCCCAGCTTCCAGAGCTCTTCATTTAACTCTTTCATATAGGAACCGATCCGCTCGCGGATAACGCCGTAGTAGTGGTCATCCATCTCCTGTCCCTTCGGCGGCATTGCGCCGAACAGGGTACGTCCGGTGTAGATCAGGTCTTTTCTCTTTAAATATTTGTCGCGGTCGATCAGGAAGTACTCCTGCTCCGGTCCTACGGACGGGGTGACACGCTTTACTTCTGTGTGTCCGAAGAGGTGGAAGATTCTTGTCGCCTCTTTATCGATGGCCTGCATGGAACGGAGAAGCGGGGTCTTTTTATCGAGTGCTTCGCCTCTGTAGGAGCAGAACGCGGTCGGGATACAGAGTGTTACGCCAGTTGCGTCTTTCTTTAAGAACGCCGGGGAAGTGCAGTCCCAGGCAGTATATCCGCGGGCCTCGAATGTGGCGCGCAGGCCGCCGGACGGGAAAGAAGAACCGTCGGTCTCACCTTTGATCAGCTCTTTTCCTGAGAGATCCATTAAGACTTTGCCCTGGGAATCGAAGTTTCCGATAAAGGAATCGTGTTTCTCAGCGGTCACGCCGGTAAGGGGCTGGAACCAGTGGGTATAGTGGGTCGCGCCGTTGTCGACTGCCCAGTCCTTCATCGCGTGGGCAACCACGTCCGCGATCGTCGGGTCCAGCTCACTGCCATCCTCGATGGTCTGCTTTAATTTCTTGTAGACGCTTTTCGGAAGGCGTTCCTTCATCACGGAGTCATTAAAGACATTCTCTCCGAAGATTGCCTCCACATTGATAGTTTCGCTCATAGTTTTCCTCCTCAATTCTGTATAAGCTGCCCGTTATGGCATGGGGTGAAATCGTACTTTAAAAAGTATGAGAATTACCTGTAAATATTCAGCCTGTTCCAATCATGGTCTGCCAGGGTATTTCGGCTGAATTTCAATTTTAGCTTGAAAAAATGTTCTCCCTGATACTAGGGAGAACATTTTTAACTGCATGATAATGCAAGCTAAACGGCTTAGTCAGCTTTGCCGACAGAACCGAATAACTCCATTTTTGTCTTTACGGTCGCCTTGATCGCTTCTGCACCCGGCGCAAGGAGTTTTCTCGGGTCGAATCCCTTTCCTTCAAGGTCTTTTCCTGCTTCGATGTACTTTCTTGTAGCGTCTGCGAACGCGAGCTGGCACTCGGTGTTAACATTGATCTTTGCTACGCCGAGGGAGATCGCTTTCTTGATCATGTCTTCCGGAATACCGGTACCGCCGTGGAGAACGAGCGGCATATCGCCTACAGCCTCTTTGACAGCTGCAAGTGTCTCAAAGCTTAAGCCCTTCCAGTTTGCCGGATATTTTCCATGGATATTTCCAATACCTGCTGCTAACATATCAACTCCGAGGTCAGCGATCATCTTGCACTCGTTCGGGTCTGCACACTCGCCCATACCGATAACGCCATCTTCCTCGCCGCCGATCGCTCCAACCTCTGCCTCGAGGGACATTCCCTTTTCACGGCAGATACGGATCAGTTCTTTTGTCTTCTCAACGTTCTCTTCGATCGGGTAGTGAGAACCGTCGAACATGATGGAGGAGAATCCAGCATCGATGCACTTTAGGCATCCCTCGTAGGTACCATGGTCTAAGTGAAGAGCTACCGGAACAGTGATCTTCATCTCTTCCAGCATACCGTTTACCATACCTACTACGGTCTTAAAGCCTGTCATGTATTTTCCTGCGCCCTCTGAAACACCCAGGATAACCGGGGATCTCAGTTCCTCTGCTGTCTGCAGGATCGCTTTTGTCCACTCAAGGTTGTTGATGTTGAAATGTCCTACTGCGTACTTGCCGTCTCTTGCTTTCTCAAGCATTTCTTTCGCTGTTACTAACATATAGGCCTCCATTTGAATCGTTATTTTGACAGAACAGCCTGTCCCGCCGGATCTGCCGTCTGTTTCCATTTATATGCGGAGCAGACGCCATCTATTCCCAACAGGTACTGTTGTCATGATAATTTTATTATAACCGATTTACCCTACTTTGAAAAGGTTTGTTTCACAGTTTCTTCCATTTCCTCCGGCTTGCACTGACGGTTGTGGAGGATCTTCGCGTCGCGGATCTCCTCGATGGCCTGCGGGATCTTCACGCCGGAAATGCGCTCCATCTCATCGATCAGGGCGAACTCATCGGCATCCTCTTTCTTTCCGAGGACTGCCTCCATAACGCTTCTGGAGAACTTGTACGGGCTTGCTGTGGACGCGATCACAGTCTTTGTGGTATCGCCGGTCTTCGCCTTATACTGCTCGTAGACGGCTGCTGCAACGCCTGTATGGGTGTCGATCAGGTATCCGGTATCATCGAACACTTTCCGGATCTCCTTCGCATTCTCTTCCATATCTGCGTAGCCTGCGGCAAAGTCCTTCATGAATTCCTTCATGTCCTCAGTGATCTCGTATTTTCCGTTTGTGGAGAGCTGCTCCATCATCGCCTTTGTCTTTGCGGCATCTCTTCCGCAGCTTAAGTAGAGCAGGCGCTCTAAGTTGCTGGAGACGAGGATGTCCATGGACGGGGATGTGGTCAGGATGAACTCACGGTTCTTATCGTATGTGCCTGTCCGGAAGAAGTCATACAGGACCTTATTGTCATTGGACGCGCAGATCAGCTTACCGAACGGAACACCCATCTGTTTTGCGAAGTACGCTGCCAGGATGTTTCCGAAGTTTCCGGTCGGAACTACGACGTTGACCTTCTCATTTTTTTCGATCTCACCGTTTGCGAGAAGCTTCGCGTAGGCGTATACATAGTAAACGACCTGTGGAACAAGGCGGCCGATGTTTATGGAATTTGCAGAGGAAAGCTGGAATCCCATAGCATCCAGTTCTTTCGCGAATTCTTTATCGCCAAAGATCTTCTTTACACCTGTCTGGGCATCATCAAAGTTTCCTTCGATTCCGACTACAGATGTGTTTGCGCCCTTCTGGGTCAGCATCTGAAGCTCCTGAACACGGCTTACTCCGTTCTTCGGATAGAAGACGATGATTCTTGTTCCCGGAACGTCAGCGAATCCGGCCATAGCTGCCTTTCCGGTATCTCCGGATGTAGCGGTCAGGATCACGATTTCGTTCTTCGCATGGTTCTTCTTTGCAGCCGTTGTCATAAGGTACGGCAGAATGGAGAGTGCCATATCCTTGAAAGCGATCGTCTTTCCGTGGAACAGCTCCAGGAAATACATGCCGTCCGCCTTTGCGAGCGGTGCAATCTCCTCTGTGTCGAATTTCTCATCGTATGCATGGGAAATACAGTATTTCAGTTCTTCTTCCGTGTAATCGGTCAGGAACTGTTTCATAACTGCGTATGCCGTCTCCTGATATGTCATTCCGGCAAGCTCGTCCATCGTCACGTCCAACGTCGGGATGCGCTCCGGAACGTAGAGACCGCCGTCATCTGCAAGTCCTTTTAACACTGCCTGGGATGCTGTCACGCCAGTCTCCCCGCCGCGGGTACTTCCATATAATAATTCCATCGTTTTTCCTTCCTCTCTTTACGCAGATACAGTGGTAAACTTTACGGAAAGTGTAGCATACTTTAATGTCGCTTGCAAGATAAAATCAATGAAAACAGGGATCTCCTCATACACAAATATTCCTCACAAAAGTCTATTTTTTATCTCTGTTTTATACTGGAGTAACTATCAATTTTCTCCTGCCTATGATATACTCGTCTCGTTACCCACTCCAATCTGGTGACAGAAAGGAGGTGTAAATTTGGATTATGTTTTTTCTTTTATAGTTGCTGTCATGGCTGGTGTGGTGTGTCACTACATCATCAAATGGTTAGACAGTAAACTGGATCGGTAACTAACCTGTAGATGCTCAACTACATAAAACGAGAAGAAACCCCTCAGAGATGCCGCTCTGAGGGGTTTCATTTTGTGTAAATTTGAACTATGTTCTATTTCTTTCTTAGCCATTATATCATATGCAAATTTCCTTTGCAATATACTCCGATATAACTTTCATCCATTTCTTCTATGCCACAGCCGCTTTCTTCTTTTTCATCATCTGCAGTGCCGCGGAGACACCAACAAGGACGATACCGACAAGGTCTGTCACGGTTCCCGGAATGATCAGGCAGAGACCTCCGACGATGGATAAGAGTCTCTCGATCACATTCAGGTTCGCGAACATATAGCCTTCAAGACCGGCTGCAACGCCGAACAGACCGATCAGGGATGTTACGATGATCGTTACAACACCGAGAACGCCTGTATCGATAAATAACATTGCCGGGTTAAACGCGAAGATATACGGTACGATGAACGCTGCGATCGCAAGACGGGATGCGTTTAACGCGGTCTTCATCGGGTTGGATTTCGCGATCGCGGATCCTGCGTAAGCTGCAAGAGCAACCGGCGGTGTGATATCTGCTACGATACCGAAGTAGAATACGAACATGTTGGCAGCGATCTTGTTGATTCCCATACCGTTTACGAGGATCGGTGCACATGTGGTAGCCATAATGATGTAGTTTGCAGTTGTCGGAACGCCCATACCAAGAACGATACAGGTTAACATAGTAAGGAATAATGCTACGATCACGCGGTCACCGGCAACGCCGACAATTGCGGAGATCAGGAGCTGTCCAAGACCGGTCATTGTTACGACACCGGCGATGATTCCGGCAACGCCGCAGGCAACAGCTACGGAAAGTGTATTCTTACCGCCTGCCTCCAACGCGTTGATGAATCTTGTCGGGTTCATTCTTGTTTCTTTATTCGGCATGCTGACAAGGATTGCAAGGGCGGTAGCGATGATCGCTGCACGGGACATCGTGTAGCCCATCATAACCATTGCAACAAGGGCAACTAACGGAATAAGAAGATAACCCTGACGGACAAATAACGGTCCGAATTTCGGAAGCTCATCCTTCGGGATACCCTTTAAGCCAAGTCTCTTTGCCTCAAGGTGTACAGTAATGAAGATACCTGTGAAGTAGAGGAGTGCCGGGAAGATCGCTCTCATCGCGATCTCGCCGTACTGAACGCCTACCATCTCAGCCATTAAGAATGCGGCGGCGCCCATGATCGGCGGCATGATCTGTCCACCGGTGGAGGAAGCTGCCTCAACGGCACCTGCGAATTCACCCTGATAACCGGTCTTCTTCATTAACGGGATCGTTACGGAACCGGTCGTTACTGTATTACCAACGGAGCTTCCGGATACCATACCGCAGAGAGCAGAGGAGATAACCGCTACCTTTGCCGGTCCGCCTGTGGAAGCGCCTGCCAGAGAGTTTGCCAGCTGGATAAAGAATTCAGAAATACCGGTCGCCTCAAGGAAAGCGCCGAACAGGATAAACAGTGCGATATACGTGGAGCAGACACCAATCGGAGTACCGATAACACCACTCGTCGTATAGAACAGGTTGTAAACGATGGACTTTAAGACTACCGCGAAGGCTCTGCCCTGTCCAAGTCCGTTATAAAACGCGTAACCCACAAAGAATGTCGCCACACAGAGGATCGGAATACCTACAACGCGGCGGCATGTTTCTGCTAAGATCAGGATACCGATCACGCCAACGATAACCTCTGTCTGGCTGATTCGTGTCGCGTGGCCGATAATTGTTTTAAAGTTAAATACGAAATAGAAGTAAGCACCGGCTCCGAGTACCATAAGGATAATATCGTAGATCGGAACGGAATTCTTTTTTGAGCTTCCCTTTTTCATCGGATATACCAGGAATGAAAGGATAATTACAAAACCGACAAACAGGGAACGTCTTACACGCTCATCCCAGTTTGCAAACAGGTTCATATAGAGCATTAAAACTGAAAACGCTGCCAGAAGGAAACGAATGACCTGCTTCGGGGTGCCTTCCCAGATTCGGGTATTCGATTCACGGTCGTACTTTTTCATGATGGCTTCGACATCTTCGGCGGTACCGGTCTCCACATCAGCCACCGGAGATGTGTTGACTTTCATGTTGTCTTTCTCTGCCATACCAATCCCTCCTTTATATTTCGTTTCCGGCGCTGCCCCTGTATACCCCCTATACAAACAGGCGCCGGATATGTCCGAAACTCTTTTAACGCTTAGAATCCTTTATGTTCACAGGAGAACTCTACTTTGCTGTTTCGTCCGCAGAGATCCCTCAAACTGATTTCTTTTCCGTGAAGTGTGAGTGTGTGGTCCGAGACCGTACCCACAATATATGAGAGATACGGCATTTCCTTGTCAAACCCGGAAACAACCATCTCCCCGTTTTCATCATACGTAAGCGTCTGCCCATCCTCGATCTCTGTCTGCACGCCCGCACCGAAATTATTGTAGATCGTGCGGATCACGTAGATCTTGTGGTCGCGGATCTCGTAAACGTCCGTCAACGGATACTTATTTACCGAGTGGATGAACGTTACAGAAAACTCATCCCCCTCTTTTACCCGGAAGCGGGCATATTCTGCGTTTGTGTCTCCGTTCCTCAGGACCAGATAGTCTCCGCTTCGTAAGGTATAGGCAAGAGTGGCAGCAATAATTGCCGTGATTATTGCTGCCACTGTAAAGAATCTTACTTTCCTGTTTTTCAAGGTAATTACTTGATTGCTCCTACTTCCTTGAAGTACTTCTCAGCACCCGGATGGAACGGAACAGAAATACCGGAAACCGCATATTCGAGATCAAGCTCTTCGCCCTTTGCATGTGTGGAAGCGATCTCATCTTTGTTATCGAAAATAGCCTTTGTGAGGTTATAAACTGTTTCTTCGGAAAGCTTCGGGGATGCGATCAGAGTAGCTTTGATAGCAACTGTCTGAACATCATCGTCAACGCCCTTATAGGAGCCGCCCGGGATTGCGTATGTTGTGTAGAACGGATGTGCATCCGCAAGCTTCTTCGCATGCTCGTCATCGATCTCAAGAAGGTTGATCGCGTTTGTTGTAGCGAGCTCTACGATCGCTGTTGTCGGTGCGCCTGCTGTACAGAAGAAAGCATCGATCTTGCCGTCTTTTAACGCATCTGCGGAATCACCGAATCCGAGGTTGTTGACCTGGATATCATCGAAGGAGATGTCATAAGCCTCGAGGATCTGACGTGCGTTGAACTCAACACCAGAGCCTGCGTCACCAACGGATACTCTCTTGCCCTTTAAGTCAGCGACAGATTTGATATCGCCGGAGGATACGATCTGGCAAACCTCAGCGTAGAGGGCTGCAACTGTTGTGAAATCTTTTGCTGCGCCTTCTTCTGCGAAGAGGTCAGTTCCGTTGTAAGCATAATCCATAACGTCGTTCTGTACGATCGCGAGGTCTGCTTCACCGTCGTTTACAAGGTAGATATTTGCTTTGGAAGCACCAGTAGACTGAACGTTAATGTTCACTCCGATGTCTTTGCTGTTTAATACATTCGCGATTACACCACCGAATGCGTAATATGTACCGGTGGTTCCGCCAGTACCCATTGTTAACTTCTGGGCATCACCACTCGGGGCTGCTGCTGCGGCTGCTGTTGTTTCAGCTGCTGCCGCGGTAGTGTCGGCTGCTGCTGCGGCTGTGGTCTCTGCCGGTTTGCTGCCGCCGGAACAAGCGGTCAGTACCATTGCACAGGATAATGCGAGTGCCATTGCTGCGGAAAATCTCTTTCTCATATCTTTCTACCTCCTTTTTCTGTTCCTTTGCACAATGTTTCAGCAAAGGAAGCTTACGAACATATTATACATCTCTATTGTTACTTTTGCAACAAATATTAGTAATTTTTGTAAACGTCTGAAATCTTTCAGCTATTCGTTGCTTTTCTCATAATTGCAGTTGTTCACTTCCGTGATGTAAAGTT
This sequence comes from Clostridium sp. MCC328, assembly GCF_018785465.1. NCBI lineage: Bacteria > Bacillati > Bacillota > Clostridia > Eubacteriales > Clostridiaceae > Clostridium > Clostridium sp. MCC328. The sequence goes on along the minus strand of NZ_WQPW01000016.1, from coordinate 72,305 downwards.
TTGACGCACAATTGCTTGAAATTCAAAAATTGTATCAGCTATTTTGTGTCTCTTTTATCAGTATATGCGTCATTTTTTCGCTAAATTCCTTGATCCTGTCTTCGATACCCGGAAGCTTCATGGCAGCACCGGCGTTGTTGGCTGTCTCCATCATGCAGAAATTGCCCGGGAGGTAGAAGGTCTTGTTCATATTGAGGGCTGTTACGAGCTGCCCAGCGAGAAGGTCACTGCCGGAATAGCCGGATACGATAATTCCGAACAGGGCTTTGTCGTAGAACCGTGTGGTCCGGAACAGGGCTGTCAGGCGGTTGATAAACGCCGTCATATTCGCGGACAGGGCATCGTTGTAGTTTGGACAGAGGAGCAGGATCGCGTCAGCCCACTTGACCGCCGGGTAGATATTTTCCACCATGGCTCCGCCGTAGAAGCATTTTCCCTGCTCACCAAAGTGCAGGCACATCTGGTATGGACATCCCGAACAGTCCACGAGAGTGCCGTTTCGCAGGTTGATCTCCTGAATCCTGATCCGTTCATCCAGGCACTCCTTTACTTTCTGCCAAATCGCCAGGGTATTGGAGGTCCTGTGGTTTGAGGCGTGAAGGACCAGAAGGTGCGATTCTTCTTTCGGCTGCCATGTTTCTTCCAGAATTTGATGTGCCAGGATCGCAGCGCTCTTTTTATAAGCGCCGAACCGATCGGTGTTCATATTGGCAGCCTGGATCAGGTAGTTATCGAGGGAGGCGGTTCCTTCCACCAGCGGGCGGCCGACAAAGGCACATCCGGCGCGGTTTGCCGCCACCGCAAGCTCTCTTGCCGTCGCTTTCGTGTAGAATTCGCTCTCCGCGTCGATGATCATCCCAGCAGTCGCCCCCGCGAGGACCTGGTCACCGCCCCGCAGCCAGGCGAGAACTTCGTAGTAACCGCGGTTGATGCCATTTCTCCCAAGTGGAACTGCAAACAGGAGTCTGCGTCCACGATATTTGAAGGGATCCTGCTCCAAAATTTCCATATCTTCCACGATCTCGGTATCGATCCCGTCAAGCGCCGCCCTCAAAACCTCGTCCATACGCGACCGTTCTTTCTCCGGGCCTCGTTTTTGCGGATATAGAACTAACAATCTGTCACTCTCCATGATGTATCACTCTCCCTGATAAATCTGCTTCACTCAATATACATGATCACTGATATTTTTATAACAACGGCTTTCCATCCTCAACACGGCACGTATAAAAATCCCGGCAGTTCTCCCCGACATACGGGAAACCTGCCGGGACAAATCAGATCAGCATTTTTCTATATTCTAGCCTTCGCCGCAGAAACAACCTCTACACGATCTTCGCAAGATTTTCAGCCGCGAACACGATCCTCTCATACAAAGCGTCCGGCAGCGCCAGTGCCTCCGTCTCGAGGCCCTGTTCTGTATAGCGGTTCTTCACGCCCATGTAAACGCCGCCGAGAAACACGGAACCGCAGTGCCACTGCTTTCTGAGCGTCATCAGGATCGAGATCGCGCCGGATGAGAACGCCGGGGCAACGAACGGTTTGTAGCCGATGGCGCGCATGTGGAGGTTTGCGGTGACGGTGAGGTTTGTCAGTTCTTTTGAGAGCTCATCGTTGTAGTTTTCGATGGAATCCGCGATAACGAGATCCTGTCCGTGCGGTCCGAAGGAACGGCCTTCCGTCAAAAACTGCTTAAACCTCGGATCACGTTTTGCATAATATGCAGCTCTCGCATTCATAACACCGAGGCCGAATCCCTGTATCTGCTCCGGGAGAAGCCCCATCCAGTCGTACTCTCCTGCCTCATTCTTGTTGCTCTCAAGGAACGCGGTCTTCGCAAGCGGGTCCACCGGATCGGAGACGGCGCAGAATAAGCCCTTAAAGTTCTTTTCTCTCGCCATCTTCGCGTAATGTCCGATGATCTTTGAGTTGTTCTCGAACTGGTACATGCGGACATCCTTGACACCGGAACCGACCGGCGGGATTCCCTTTGAGGCCACGAATACGAACACATCACAGTCAAAGAGGTGATCCTGGTCCACAACGTCCACCTCCGGCATCGCGTCATAGTCCCACGGATAGGCGATCTGGTTCTCCTCAAACTCCCAGCGGGCAGTCACCTTGTCGGAGATATCACAGATTCCGATGGAGGAGATCACATCTCCGCCGAGAAGATGGAGACCTGTTAAGAGCATGCTGCCCACATCGCCGATCGCCAGAACATGGACACGCTTTTTGCCCTCTTTCGGCTTATATGCCAGGATCTCCTCAAATTTCGGGTGGGACGCGTTTACCGCGCGGAGTGTTCCGGCATCGAGCTGCGCGAGGAGATCCGCCGGGAGTTCCCTGGTCTGTCCGTCGTATGCGGACGCATTTAATCTGTTTGTGTTTAACCAGCTGACATCCTCTTTCTCCATGAAGAGTTCTGCCGGATGGTTTACAAGAAATGAGGCGCGGCGGCTGCCAGGTCCGCCGGTAAAGAGCCAGGTGAGCTTTGTTCCTGCTGCCGGTTTCTCTGTTTTCTCATATGGCAGATCACCGTGCGCGGACGCGCAAAACATGTCTCCGATTTTATAATAGGTTACCATAATTTCATTCCCCCTGATTTCCATATTTTACTGCCATGCACCAAAGCCATTCAGGTCTGCCGACCTTACGGCTTTGATACACAGCCCACGATTATCGCAGATCTTCCTTTTAAGCCCTCAGCCTCTCGAAATTCCAGACGGCGTTCAGCATTTTATCCCTTGATCAGAAACTCTTTCATCCTCCACAGCGTCTCCAGATCATTCTCCAGATATACTGACGCCGCCAGGTTCTCATCATACTCCATACAGCTTCCCTTATCCGGGCAGAGCGGCAGGATGACGGCCTCGGAGAGGCGTGAAAGGGTAAGGTTTTTCGCGTACATTTTCCGGTATTCCGCTTCAAGGACCTGGAAAAGATCCCTGGAATTCTCGATACAGCAGGCCGAGAACTCCACAAGCGCCTCCCGGCTGCAGCCGGAAAGTCTCGGCGTCGCGTAGGGCAGAATCATGTTGATGGACGGCTGAAGTCCCGCAACCTTCATCTCCTCACGGCGCACGGTATCGCCACCGATAAACGGATACAGTGTAGACTCCACGAACCACTGGCGCAGGTTCGGCATCGAGTAGATGCTCTCCACCGGCACCTTCAGGCACTGCATCAGGTCGCGGCCGTAGCCGGACAGGACGCCCACGACGACCTTCTTGATGGGGATCCCGTCTTCCCTGAGCTGCGGAACGAGCACCTGGAGCCGGTTCGCCGTGTGGACGAGGTCATCCACCAGGATCACCGGCCGATCGAAGGACTTGATGGTCTCGATCTGGCTTTTTAACGGTGAGTAGTACGGGAACGGCTCGATCGTAAAGCTGTTCAGATCCGGCTCATAGACCTTATCGGTATGCAGCGTCTTCGTCACCGTATTCGGCACAACCTTTCCACGCAGGATCTTACCGAACGGAACGCACATGTTCTTTCCGAGTCTTCTCGGCACCAGCGGCTCTCTCGGAACATCGTTGAGCGCCGTGATCCGGTCCACAAGACGATGATACATGATGCCGGATGACAAGGACAGTACAAGATTTCCCGGATACAGCTTCGTCATAGCGATCTGAAGCTTTTTGTGGTTTTTCTCCACAGCATCCAGAACCGCCGGATTGCTGGCAAACGGCTCCTTGATCGTAGTATCCAGGTTATGCAGGAACATTAACGGCTCATGCATGTCGACCATGTAGATCGTCCGCTTGTCGTTCTCGTCCGCCATATGCGGACGGATAAAGCCCTGTCTCTCCAGCACGTACACGACCTCTTTCGTCGCTGTGCCGCGCTCCGCGACAAACAATGCGAAACTGTAGTTTTTCTCCAACTCTTTCGCCAGCACTTCAACGAGAAGCTGCTGCGGGGCATCGCGGATCACCCCGCTGTCCCCGGTGCCGTCCTCTCTCGCATAGATGCCTGTGATCAGAAGGATCTCCCGGCTGCTCTTTCCGCGGACCAGGTTTGCCAGCTCCATGTCCTTTAAGACGCCGAACAGATCCTCGTTTCCGATCTCCCGGTAGCTCACAAAGCCCGCCGGGCGCTCACCTTCCACGGTATTTCTTAAGATCAGCAGGCGGTCATTCTCCACCTGGATCTTTGTCAGGATCGCCTGGGCGTCCGGATGTCCGTAGAGAACGGTGTTTCCAAGCTCGTCCAGTACCTCACGGTCCCTGCCCGCCGCGTTCTCGAAGGCGATAGCTTTCGCCCGTAAGATCGGCTTGAATTCCGGCTCGCGCAGGTACATGCCCTTGTGGTAAATGTATTCTTGGACTACCGGGTCGATGAGGCTGGAAATATCGCGGTGGTTATCAATATTTTCACGGATCTTCGTGGAGCTGATATCCTCCAGCTCCTGCGGGAGCTCCAACTGCACGACTTTTCCGGTGATCTGCTCGTAAACCTCCGTCGGATGTGCCTCACCAGGGCGCCGGAAGACGATGTGGTTGAAGGAATGGATGGAATTCTCCTCCGGATCCTTCTTGTAGGAGCTCGCGTTGTGGATCACGTCGGATCCCACAACGATATAGAGTTCTTCCGTCGGGAACATCTCCCTCAGGCGGCGCAGATCCGCCGGGTTCGCGATGTTGACCGGCGTGTTGTCCGGGAACAGATGAACATAAAACTCATCCGCGATGGACATGTTTACGATCTGTCGGCGCACCAGATGCGGCTGGGTCTTCTTCGACCAGGAAAACTCATCAATGGCAAGAAATACGGTAAATCCGAGCTCCTGGATCTTCTTTGCGATCTCCTTGTGGGATAAGGTAAACGGGTCAAAGGTTCCCGGGAAAAATGCGATCTTCTCCCGCGTCCTGGTCTCCACCAGACCGCCGAACAACTGGTAGTGGGCGATAAAACGGTCGATATGGGACAGGGTCGCGGCACGGTAGTAGAGACTCAGCTCGCCGCCCTTATTCTCATTTAACAGGAACAGGAGTTTCTTTGCGCAAAGGGAGAACATTCTGCTCTTGTCCCGCTCCGCAAGGATCTGGGAGCCGAAAATATGCTGTCCGATGACAAGCAGTGCTTCCTGACGGACCTGCTCCCGGTAGTTTGCAAGACAGCTTAAAATCAGGCCGAGAAGCTTCATGCGGCGTTCTTCCGATACTTCCTCGGACTCATGGAAACGGACGGTATACCGCGAATAGCACTCCAAAAGGACTCCTAACGTATCGAGGGCAACGGACACGATCCGTTCATTTCCGTTCGCCAGCAGGATGTGCAGTCGCTCGATCATGTCATCAAGCTGTTCCGGCGGCAGCCATAAGGCGAACTCGCCGAGGTATTCCGGAATGTATTTGGAGAACTCGTACTCTCCCACTTCCAGTCCCTTTAAGAGTTCCACCGCGATCTCGTTTCTCTGGTCTGTTGCCAGCAAATGGGCAAGACGCAGGAGCGCGCGGCCCGCGTCATGGCGGACACCGACCTGCTCGCTGACCTTAATAAGGTTCGAAAAGTGCGCGCAGATGTGGAGCAGGTGATCCCTCTTTCCGTGATCGACCTGATCCGCAAGAAGCTTGATATTTACGGACTTCAAGATCCACGGGGTCGCGGATTTTAAGTTTTCAAGGAAGATATCGCTGACCACATCGTGTCCATAGAGAACTTCCCGTTGGGCAGTGGTGTCCAGGCGCAGGTTCGTATAGATCCGGTACTGTAAAAACAGCAGCGTGATCGTCCTCGGATTGATCCGGTGCGCCGCGTCGCAGACGATCTCGTAGCAGGCGCTTTCCGGCGGCACCGCCTGGGTCAGAACCTTTAAGACGCGGACGGCCGCGATCTGCACCTTCTCATCCGGGTCGTCCATATGGCTGATGGCAAAGCAGATCAAACGTTCCAGACGACTCCCCTTGCTGCAAAGATCCAGAGGCAGGGAGAATATACAGTCTAATAGGTAGAATACCGGATCACCCACAAGGCGGTGGTGTCCGTCAAACCACTTCATGAAGACTTCGAACAGCTCTTCCCGGACCTTCTCCGAACTCCGTTCCATGGCGGATACCATGACAAATTTCAGAGAATTCTGAATTCGGTTCTTCTGCTGCAGTGTCAGGCGATAATCCGGGCATATGAGCTGTCCAAGATACTCCTCCCAGAGCGTCAGTGCCGTCTTAGCGTCCGGATCCGGCATATTTTTCGGCAGCTCTTTCCGGTATCCGGCGTTGAAATCTGCGAACATTTTTCCGATGAGCGCCGCCGCCTGTCTCCGGATATCGCCCTCGCGGTTTAAGAGGAGCTCATACAGGAAGCTGATGGTCTGCTCTTTCTGGCGGTGGTTCAGGTGGATCGAATATTCGTTGAACATATTTAAGTACGCGCGGACATTCTTCCAGTCTTTTTCGCTTCTCGCCGCCTCCAGGATATTTCCGAACTGGCGCTCGGTTCCGAGACGATGCATCACGTCGATGTTATGCTCGATTCCCCAGAATACGAAGGAGCGGACCACCTGTTTTCCGGTCTGTACGACAATATCTACCGGCTGCTCCGCCGGATCCGGGTTTCCTGTCAGATCCACATCCACGCCTTTGGAACGCATGTAACGCTCGAATTCGTAGAGGCGGGAGTAGACGACACGGTAGCGGTTCCGTTTTGCCTCATCCACATTGTCAAGCTTTGACAGGATCACATCAAAGGAATCTTTTAACGTGTAGATCTTCGTGATCTCGCGGCCATCCTCGCCGCGCATCTGTTTTACGCGGAAATCGGCGTAAATCAGAACCAGGGACTCCACAGAGATATTGTCGAGCTCCAGATCCCAGGTGGAATGGTTCGCGGCGATGTGGCCGATTCCTTCCATATTGTAGGCGGTAAACCACTGGTTCGTATAAAAATAGTGAAGGTACGGAACCCGCTCATCCGGCTTACAGCCAAATTTTCCGAGGTCATGTCCCGCTGCTGCGCCCGACGCCAACGCCAGGTCAATTGGCACCCCCGCCTCATAAAGCCCCCGGGCTGCCACCATCGCAACATAGTGGACACCCGCGATATGTCCCAGCGTCTCGAACGGGGTCGCCTCACGGTTTAACCGCATCATCTCGTATATGTACTGATCACGGAACTCACGGATAAAGTGGGCATACTCACCGGCACGCTCAAAACCGGCATATTCTTCTTCTGTCAGAAAGCGGAAATCATCATATGGATCGAACGGCAGAACCTTCCGTTCTTCATCAAAGAAGTACTGGAGAACATTCAGGAAATAGAGCGCAGACGGCGCATAAGGAGCTGCGGACACAGCGAAATCCGCATCCGGGTACAGAATGTGGGTCGAATATTTATAAGCGAAGGAAAGCCATCCCTCCTCCGGTTCATTGCTGAGTTTTTCCATATCTACGCGGCAGAATTCCAGAATCTCCGCGCAGGAAAAACGTCTTGTTACCGGGAATGCCTTCTCGAAGATCACTTCCCAGCGGTCTTTATCAAAGAGCTGCTGCATGCTGCGGCGGCTGAGACCGATCTTTTTTAAAAATTCTTTGTCTGACAGACGGTTTCCAAGCTCTGTCACAAGGTGGCGGATGTGTCTGTTATACATGGATATACCTCCGTTTCGAGGATGTTAAGGGCGGGCTGCGCGGAAATTTCTGTCCTGCCGCTGTATCGGTTTCCGGATTAATCCGGGAACATCGGACGGGCTGGGGAGAGTTTTCCGGCTGTCCACAATTATAAGACCAGTATAAACATTTCCTGAGGTGTTTTCAAGAAATTTTCTTTTCAGATCGTGCACCGATGATTTTTCTTTTCAGATCGTGCTTGGATCGTTTCTTTTCACATCATACTCGAACCGCGGCTGGTAAAAGAATCTGTCACTTTGCACTTGACAGTTGATGTATCTGATGGTATTATTTCAGTAACAATTATCATTATTATTGTTTATTTGATCTCTACACTCCGGAAAGGAGGTGCACCATGAAAGCATTAAAATTCAGCCGCCAGCGTGAATCTATCCGGGAATGTCTGAAAAACCGCAAGGATCATCCTACCGCGGATGCCGTCTATGTGACGATCAGCAAAGATTACCCGAAGATCAGTCTGGGAACTGTATACCGCAACTTAAATCTTCTGGCAGATATGGGCGAGATCCAGCGTTTTTCCAGCGGAGACGGATCGGAACATTTCGATTATAATATCGATCCCCATTACCACTTTGTGTGCAAGGCCTGCGGGGCGATCATCGATATGCCTCTGGATCTGGTCTGTGACACTTCGGACCTTCTCACCGCTCCGTTCCCGGGACGGGTTGATTCCCACACGGTTTTCTTTTACGGTGAATGCGAGGACTGCCTGAAAAAGAAAAACGAAAAAGTTTAAAATTCTATTGACATTCGTTGTCAATTAGAATATAATAACGATAACAGTTACTATTATTTAGATCAACTGACCGGATTACGATCCGTCAGTGACTATCTTTCAAAAGAACTGTGATCCATATTACAACCGTCAATTGATCAGGGATCTCTATATTTCAAGATCCCTGACCCCTGATAAAATTTTAAAAAGGAGAAAAATACTATGAAGAAATTTGTATGTTCTGTATGTGGTTATGTATACGAGGGCGAGGCTGCTCCGGAGAAATGTCCGCAGTGCGGCGCACCGGCTTCCAAATTCGTTGAGCAGAGCGGCGAGATGAACTGGGCTGCTGAGCATGTAGTTGGTGTTGCACAGGGCGTTAGCGAAGATATCCTTGCTGATTTAAGAGCTAATTTCCAGGGTGAATGTTCTGAGGTTGGTATGTACCTCGCTATGGCAAGAGTTGCTCACAGAGAAGGTTATCCGGAGATCGGTCTTTACTGGGAGAAGGCAGCTTACGAAGAAGCTGAGCACGCTGCTAAATTCGCAGAGCTCCTCGGCGAAGTTGTTACAGACAGCACAAAGAAGAACCTCGAGATGAGAGTTGAGGCTGAGAACGGCGCTACTGCCGGTAAGACAGACCTCGCTAAGAGAGCAAAAGCTGCTGGTCTTGATGCGATCCATGACACCGTTCACGAGATGGCAAGAGACGAGGCTAGACATGGTAAGGCATTTGCTGGTCTCTTAAAGAGATATTTCGGCTAATTTTTGAAGAAAATAGTTAAAATTAAACTGGAGCGGCTTGTTTTTTCAGGCCGCTCCAGTTATAATGAAGTCAGAAAGGTACTCGGATATACGTTCGATGCCCTCAGTATGTTATAGTATAAAAAGAACTAGCAAGTTACTGTGGTAGGTAGGATGCTAGTTCTTTTTGTCTCTATGGTTATCGATGTATGACAATGCTGAAAATATAACTAGTAATAATGTTAGGACTTCCATTGTATTCATACGCCATCACCCCCTTTACGATCAGAGGGCACCAGACATCAGAAACGCATCCCCGCTTTCCGCTCCATTACAGGATAATTTTACCATATAAGTCGACGGATGTCGATTGAACTATTTGGTCACTTTCTAATCGCGTTCTTCTTGCGCATATTTCACATAATCTTCAAAGAATTCCCTCACATGTCCATTTTGGTTCTCTTTATGGCATAAGGCATAAAAACATCTGGAGATATACGGCGGAGCAAATTCTTTCATCTTAATTTTCTCATATCGCACCAGACGCACAAATGCCGGTACAAGTCCAAATCCGAGATTTGCGTTGACCATCATAAGCTTTGTATTATAAGAATTCACATGAATGATATCCCTGAATTTAAACGCTGTTCGGAAATGATCCGCAATCTGTGAAACACTTCCCTCGTACATGGTGATCATAATCTCATTCTTCAGATCTTCCGATGTTACAGCAGTTCGTTCTGCCAACGGATGTTCACGATTCAAAATAATCTTCCATGGCTTATCATAAATCAACTCCATGTCAACATTTTCCACCGGATATCCCGACAGGAACTGATCACTTGTCACAATAATATCGAGCAGTCCCTGCTCAAACCGTTTCAGCAATTCCCGATAACTATACTGCAGACAGGTAATCCGCACATCCGGATGTGCCATAACATACTGGCCAAGAAATGTATCTAAAAGCTCATCTTCATAGATTCCAACACCAATTTTCAATGATCTCGCATATCCCTGCTCCACATTCTGCACCAACCGCACCGTCGATTCATAAACATCCAGAAGTTTCTGCGCCTGAACATAGAACTCACTTCCCGCATCTGTAAGAATTACCTGATGATTGTCGCGATAAAAGAGCCGTACCCCGAGTTCTTCCTCAAGTCCACTAATCTTCCGGCTCATGGATGTCTGCGTCATGTGCTCTTTTTCAGCAGCTTTCGTAAAATTCAGGCATTCCGCCAGACTGATAAAGCATTTTACATTGTCTAAATTCAAACTTCCACCTCCGTTAGACAAACTTTTTTTTGCATAACGCGACACTTTTCTTTCATTTCCATTTTGTGCACTCTGATGCTACAATAATTTCATCGAAAGCCGGCCGGTTTGCAAGTGAAAACATATGTATTTGTAAAGGAGACTGAATTTATGACAAATTATATCAGAAAAATGAGTGGAAAGCAATATATGAAGCGCCTTGCCGAGAACCCAACCGTCATCATCCCGACTGGTGCATGTGAGATCTATGGACCGCAGCTCCCAATGGGAAGTGACCTGATCGCAGCTAAAAGAATTGCTGAACTTGTGGCTGAAAAGACCGGTGCGCTGATTGCTCCGACGATTGAAGCCGGCGAATCCTCCGCACTCGCTTCTTTCCCATGCACATTCGCAATGCCAAGAAAGATCCTGGAAGACTGGCTTGACTGGCTTGTCGGAAAACTGATCAAAGACGGGGCCAAGAATTTCGTTTTCATCACAGGTCATGCAGGAAATGTTGATACTGTAAACTACATCGGTAAGAAATATATGAATGAGCATGATATCAAGCTCGTCCAGATCGACTGGTGGAGATTTACAAATGCAAACGGAAGTGATATCTTCCAGTACAGCGGCCAGATGGCTCACGGACACGCAAGTGAGTGCGGCACATCCGTATTTATGTACCTTTTCCCGGAATTAGTAGACATGGACGAACTCTCCAGAGTAGAACCGCTTCCGGCGAGCGAATTCCCGGATTTCATTGGTTTCCAGAGATTCACTGAGAAAACACCGAACGGAACCATCGGCGATGCTACCGTCGCTACAAAAGAAAAAGGTGAAAAGATTGTCACCCGCTGTGTAGACCGAATCGTTTCCTATATGGAGAAAAAATTCTAAGCTTACCCAAAATCACACGCCTTACCTTACAAGGGGGATACTACTATGGCAGAAACCATGACTCTAACAACTGTTTTAATCGATATTTCGACTATCAGTACGCTGCTTTTTGTGGGCTTTCTGATCCGTCAGAAAATACCATTCTTTTACAAATACTATATTCCAACTTCTTTAATCGCAGGTATTTTAGGACTGCTCCTCGGTCCTCAGGTCCTCGGACAGTTCTCCCCGATCCACCTACACTTCAGCCAGTGGATTTCACAGTGGACAAATTTCCTGTTCGCATTTATCTTTACGACATCGTTCCTTGGAACTTCCACCGGAAAATTCGGACGTGATGTACTTTCTACCACCTGTGTAACTCAACATCATAAACTTAAGGAAAAAATGGAAAGGAATCTGTTCGCAGGTTCCTTTCATTGTGTTAAAATATAGGCAGGGGTGTATATGATTAAATCTTATAAAACAAGATTTCAAAAGTTTTCTGCATTATTATCTGATCCGGAAATTGCAAAATATGCGAGACAGAATGGAAAACATGCTTTTTCGAGAAAGCGAAAAATGCCCCTAAAAGACATGTTGCTATGCTGTCTTTCAAAAAAGGGGCTTACCACGACATTTGAACTTAGAAACTATTTCAAAGAAAAAGGAGACTTGTCTATGCAGTTATCTGTCCAGGGATATCTACAACAGAGAAAACGTCTAAATCCGGAAATTTTTCCCTATCTGAATCGTAAATATCTTATGGATTTTTATCGTTCTGACGAACCCAGACTGTGGAAAGGATATTTGTTAATCGCGATTGATGGGAGCAAGGCGGAAGTTCCAAACTCAAAGGATAACAGGGAAGCATTTGGAAACAGCGGCAACCAGCATTCCGGGAAAGGGCAGGTACGGGCACTGGTAAGCGGAATGTATGATGTTTTGAATCATTTTTACCTGGATATTGAAATTGAACATATTTGCATCAGTGAAAACGAACTGGCAAAAAGAAACTTAAAACAATTAAAAAAAATGGGAATCAGGAAGCCGGTTGTTGCAGTTTTTGACCGCGGTTATCCTTCCTTAGAGTTTATTGACTTTCTGGAAACGGAAGGGATTCATTATCTGATCCGTCTTTCATCCAACGATTATATGGCAGAACGTAAACGGATGCAGTCGGCAGATGAAAAAGTCATTTTAAAACATTCATCTGCACGCCTACAAAAAATACGAAAAAAACATCCGGAACGATATGAACAGATGCAAAAGAAAGGGAGCACGCTGGTAAGAATATCAAAATTGACTCTTCCCTCCGGGAATGAACTTGCGCTGATGACAGATCTTCCGGATACAATTACCGCAGAAGAATTAGCGGATTTATATTACCAAAGATGGGAAATTGAGAAAAAATACAATACTCTAAAAAACAAAATGAAATTTGAAAGTGTAACAGGGAAAGCCACAGTATATGTGCACCAGGATTTTTGGGCGCAGGTTTTAGTATATAACATGGTTCAGGACATTCGAAACAGTGCGGACGAAGAGACCGCAGCAGCAGGACGAGAAAACAGGAATAAATATCCCATGCATACCAATGAAAATGTAGCCATCGGTCTTTTCAAAGAGACTATGCTAAAAATCCTTTTGGAGCCGGAGGAAAAGAAGCGGATCAAAAAACTTGGAGAACTACAGGAAGAAATGGAGCGCTATGTACTTCCCATAAGGGAACTACCTGGAAAAGAGCGTAGAAAAAACATCTCAAATAAATATAAAAACAATCAAAAGAGTAGCTTTTAAAATGCCCATTCTCCGTTTAAAGGGAGATTATGGGCATTTTTAAGTTGTTAAAGTATACAGAAGGAGCTCTGTGAAGATTTCTCTTCGTTTTAATCTGCTCTTTTGAAATGAGTTTTTAGCAGGATAATATAAATGTGTAATATCTAATCTTAAGTTTATGATGTTGTGTGTAACTGGCGCTGTATTTATGGCACAGGTTCTCGCAGGACTTGGAATCGCTTTTCTCCTCTCCAAGTTCATGAGCAATGTTCCTTACGCAATGGGATTCCTTCCGGTATCCGGTTTCTATGGCGGACACGGTTCTGCCGGTATCATGGGCGGCTGCTTCGCTACTGAAGGCTGGGAGGACGCTACCGGTATCGCTCTGACATACGCAACCATCGGTATGTTCATGGCGGTGATCGGCGGTATGTGGATTATCAACTGGGGCGCTAAAAAAGGTTATACAAGAAAGCAAATGAGTTCCGTCAACCTCGACCAGAAAGATATCACCGGTATCGTACCGAAGGAAGAGCGCAAATCCATGGCAACTGCAATTTCCAGTTCCTCCGTTATCGATCCTCTGGCATTCCAGATGATGATTGTCGGAACAATTATTGCAATTTCCCATATTCTCCGCGAGGCGATCATTAAAGTATTCCCGTTCTGGAGCAAAATCCCGCTCTACACCATGTGCCTGATCATGGGTGCGATTATTGGTATTGCTTTAAGCAAGACAAAATATAGCCAGTATATTGACCGTGGAAGCATGAAACGTATTTCCGGTGTCGCTCTTGAATACGTAATCGCTATGAATGTTGCGACCATCAAATTAAGTGTTCTGGCTTCCTTCCTGGTTCCAATCCTCGTTACTTCTATCGCAATCACCATTCTCACAGCGGTCATCTGTATCATTCTTGCCAAGAAGTGGTATGGAAAGGACTGGTTTGAAATGGCAATGGGCGCTTACGGACAGTGTACAGGAAGTCTGGCTACCGGTCTTCTCTTAATCAAGGTTCTTGACCCGAACGGTGATACACTTGCCGCAGAGAGTGTTTCCGGTTCCAGTACTCTCGGTTCCTTCTGGCAGCAGCCGTATAACACGATCGGCCCTATGCTGATCCTCTCCAGCCCGCTGCTCACGACTCTCGGAACCGCTGGATTCCTCGTCGCATTTCTGATCGTCGGCACCGTATTATTTGGACGCACTGTAAAGAAGGCATAAGTTATGAGTAAAGTAAACGAACTGATCCAACAATATACAAGTGATGCCCTCGAGATCCGGCGTCATATCCACCGCCATCCGGAGCTGTCCATGGAGGAAAAAAACACAACGGAATTCATAAGTCAGCAGCTTCTCAAATATGGCATTGAAATTTCCGATATCCCGTTTAAATCTGGTGTTCTCGGTATTTTAAAAGGCGGGGAGAATGGACATACCATTCTTCTCCGTGCCGACATTGATGCACTTCCGATGGTCGAAAAATCAGGACTTCCCTTTACTTCAGAAAATACCGGAGTCTGCCACAGTTGCGGACATGACATCCATACGACCGCCCTACTGTTGGCTGCACGGGTTTTAACTTCCCTTCGCGATGAACTTAAAGGAACGGTTCTGTTCCTGTTCCAGCCTGCCGAAGAACGCTTAAGCGGATCTCAGATGGTTATTGATTCCGGCGTTTTTGAAAATTATCACCCGGATTTCGCTGTCGGTCTTCATTGCTGGCCGGACATTCCGGCGGGAACCATCGGCATCCGCCGCGGCTCCTTTATGGCTTCCTCTGACACAGTAAAGCTCACGATCCGCGGAAAAGGCGGACACGGCGCACACCCCCACAAGAGCATCGATCCGGTCATGACATCCGCATACATTCTAACGGAGTTACAGACCATTATTTCGAGAACAATCGCACCTCTCGATTCAGCAGTCCTCACCATCGGAAAGATCACCGGCGGTACTGCAGCCAACATTATTCCTGACGAAGTCGTTATGGAAGGAACTGTGCGCACTGTCAGCAACGAGACCCGTGCCCTGATGGAAGAAAAGATCCGGCAGATCGTTTCCCACGGCGCTGCAGCCATGGGGGGAGAATGCGACATTGTTTACCAGAAAGGCGTCCCTGCCGTTGTCTGCGACAACCATGTTGTGGATCTCATTGAGCAGGCGGCTACTGAAGAACTCGGCGCTGACCATGTAGTCACTCTCGCCACTCCATCCATGGGATCTGAGGATTTCTCCAGATACCTTGAAAAAGTTCCGGGCGCTATGTTCCGGATTGGAACAAGAAATGATGATCCGGCATCTTCCCGCCCACTGCACAATGCCGGAATCGTATTTGATGAACAGGCAATTACCTCCGGTGCATCCGTTTTCGCAGGACTTGCGCTGAGATACCTGCATTGACATACCATCTCATACCCCTCCTTCCTCCGGGGCACGGGTGTACGCCAGAAGTTCAGAATTATCCGGACTTTACCTGATACCCCTATAGACGAAGAAGAGCGATCCGCCAGGGTTGCTCTTCTTCGTCTTATTATATTCTATTTACCAATCAGTTTTTTCGCATCCTCTAACGACATCCCCTGCTCTCTCGCGATCTTTGCAAGGTCTTCGTACTCCAGTTTTCCGCGGCATACGCCGTAGCCTTCAGAAACCTTCTCATGGACCACGCCATACGGGGTCTCGTGTTCTTTCATGGTTCTTGTCAGGGTATAGCGTTTGCTGATACTCTCACGAATGCCAAGCGTTGTTGTGTGCTTAAAGAGCAGAGATACCATCTTTTCTTTGTCATTGCAGCGGCACATGCAGGTTAAAAGGATTCCCGGGCGGCTCTTCTTCATGCCGATCGGGATCGTGTAGACCTCAAGGGCACCTGCGGCAAAGAGGATCTCCTGAACGAAGCCGAGGGCTTCCGGAGTCATATCATCGAGATTACAGGAGAGCTCTGCCACTTCACTTCCTGTCTCCTCCGTTTCACCAAGGAGAACACGGACACAGTTGGCACGTTCAAAGTCTTTCTTTCCCATACCGTAACCGATCGCTGAGGTCCGCATGACCGGCATTTCCTTAAATTCTGTCACAAAGTGCTTTAACAGTGCCGCTCCGGTCGGGGTGCAGAGTTCTCCTTTGATGACTCCGCTGTAAATCGGAAGTCCCTGTAAAATAAAGGCTGTCGCAGGTGCCGGAACCGGAAGGATTCCGTGGGCACAATGGACATTTCCGCTTCCGACATGGATCGGGGATGCGATAACCTTTTTCGGAGCGATCATGTGCATTAAGAGGCAGACTCCGGCGATGTCCGCGATCGCGTCGGCGGTGCCGACCTCGTGAAAGTGGATCTCCTCGACAGTCTTTCCATGGACGTGGGATTCCGCCTCGGCGATCAACTGATAAACGGCTACAACATCCGCTTTAACCTCTTCCGGAAGGTTTAAGTGCTCGATAATGTGAGAGATGCCCGCCATGCTGGCGTGATGGTGGTGGGTGTGACCATGATCGTGGGTATGGTCATGTCCGCAATCATGATCGTGGTCATGGGGGTGGGTGTGCTCGTGAATGGTCTGCTCTGCTGCTAATTCTGCCAGTTCATGGGAATGGTGATGTGCTTCATGGCTATGGTCATGATGGTCACCTTCATGGTCGTGGTGATGATCATGGGTATGATGACTGTCTTCATGGTCATGAGTATGATGGTGATCTTCATCATGATCGTGGTGATGCTCATGCCCCTGCAGGTCGACGTCTACACTCTCCTCTTCTTCCCCATGGATCGTCACTTTCATATGCGTCCCGGTGATCCCACACTTTACTGACGGTTCTGCTTCGACGGAAAGCCCCGGAATCCCCATCCCATTCATCATCTTTAAAAACTTCTCTTTATCCGGGCAGATTTCGTAGAGAGATGCCATCAGCATATCTCCGGCAGCGCCCATTCCGCAGTCAAAATATAATGTTTTCATATCAGTTCCACCTCATTTAAAAATTACGCAAATTATTTTCTTGCATTTCGCCCGCTGCTGGCATCTTCCTCCAGCTGCACAGCAGCGCGGACTGATTTTCAAGCTTTTATCCACGCATATGGTTCATCATGCTCGCCAGATACCCGGCTCCAAAGCCGTTATCGATATTCACCACACTGACACCGCTGGCGCAGGAATTCAGCATGGAGAGCAGCGCTGATACACCGCCGAAGGACGCGCCGTATCCGATGCTGGTCGGCACCGCGATCACCGGGCAGTCGGCGAGACCACCGATGACGCTGGCAAGAGCGCCTTCCATACCCGCGATGGCGATGATCACTCGGGCGTTCATGATGGAGTCCATGTGGGAGATCAGGCGGTGAAGTCCCGCGACACCCACGTCATAAAGACGTTCCACCTGATTCCCCAGAGCCTCCGCCGTGAGTGCCGCCTCCTCCGCAACCGGAATATCACTGGTTCCGCCGGTCGCCACCACGATCGTCCCAACGCCGTCTTTTTCCGGGAAGCTTCCGCAGATCGCAACCTTCGCTTCCTTAAAATATTGATATCCGCTGCCGGTCGGATACAGTTCTGCCAACAGCTGCTCCGTCTCCCGGCTCTTTTCCTCGTCAACACGCGTGATCAGGATCGTCTCCTGCTTCCGCTTTTTCATTGCCTCCACGATTCCGGCGATCTGTCCCGGAGTTTTTCCCGCGCCGTAGATCACTTCCGCCGCACCCTGACGCAGCTTCCGGTGGGTATCCAGCTTCGCGAATCCCAGATCATCGTATCCTGCTGCTGTAAACGGCTCTTTCTTCAGCTCCAGAACAGCGTTATCCACAGACAGCTCTCCCGCCGCTACCTTTTTCAACATTTCGCGTATATCTTCCATGTATAATAAAATTCTCCTTTTTCTAAAAAGTGCCGCTGCTCATGTCCGCACCGGCGCAGCCGTCTGCCTCCATCTGAATTTTCAGCCGCTGAAAGCTTCCTTGAATTCCAGGTGCGCGGTACACGGCAACAAAAAGCCATGAAAAGAGCAGCCCGTCCTTCTGACCGGCTTTCTGCTCCCTTCATGGCAACTATTCTGATCTTATCTTATTTTTGCGGCACAGCTCCTCCATGTCTATATCCTGTATCGCATACCGCCCGATCATTTATTCTCCGACCGTATTTCTAAGTGTACCGATTCCTTCAATAATACACTCCACAACGTCCCCGGTCTCAAGGAATTTCGGCGGAACGAATCCCATGCCGACTCCTGCCGGTGTTCCTGTTGCGATGATCGTTCCTGCTTTTAATGTCATGCCCTGTGTAAGTTCACAGATCACTTCCTTGATTCCATGGATAAAGAGCCCTGTATTGGAATTCTGGCGGAGTTCTCCGTTTACCTTTGACTGGATCTTTAACACCGGTGGAAACGCAGTGGTATCCGCAGTCATAATACACGGGCCGAGCGGTGTAAATCCGTCCAGACTCTTTCCGAAATACCACTGCTTATGTTCCGTCTGCACCTCTCTGGCGCTGACATCATTCATGATCGTATAGCCGAAAATATAGTCCTTTACTTCGCCAGGTTTTACGTCTTTTGCGTCTTTTTTGATAATAACGGCAAGCTCTGCCTCATAATCCAGCTGATTTGTCAGATTCTTATGTGCCGGAATGATTCCATCGGGATCATTCGTGCGGTTCACGCGTTTTGAGAAATAGATCGCTTTCTCCGGTTTCTCAAATGCACGTTTTTCAAATCTCGCAGATTCCTCCGCGTGATCCATATAGTTGATTCCCAGGCAGATAATATCCTGATCCGGCTCCGCGATCGGAGATACGACCCGGATCTCGTCCACCGGGGCCGCTCCCATAACATCACCCGGGGCTTTCTTTGAAATATAATCCAGCATTTCCATCTCAGACGGTCCCGCTTCACGGATCAGGTCCTTCATGGACCGATATTCCATTCCCGCAGCAGAAACCGGATAAACCCAGGTTTCATCCTCATTTAATACACCTAAAAAAGATCTTTTGTCTACTTCATATGCCAATAATTTCATAACCGCTCCTTATGGGATATATTTCAGTTCAAAAATCCCGTTACACGTTATTATAGTACAAATCAAAAAGTGAGACAAGAATAAATTGACAATTGAAGGGGCAGAACTGCTGAACAGGTACTGACAATTTACAAATTTCATCTTGTAACCACACGGTATCCCCTTTATAATAAAAGTTGATACAGTCAGACGGCATCTGCCTCTGTATTGTACAGAATTTTCAGTTCGGAAAATTCCAACCTGTGTCCAACAACAAACAGCAAAACTCACGAAAGGGTGTATCTGATTATGGAAAAGATCACAAGCTTCACTGTCAATCATCTGAAACTGATTCCCGGTGTTTATGTTTCCCGAAGGGACATTGCCGGAGACAGCCATGTTACGACCTTCGATATCCGTATGACCCGTCCGAACTTTGAGCCGGTTATGAACACTGCCGAGGTCCATACGATCGAACATCTCGGCGCAACCTTCTTAAGAAATCATCGTCTTTACAAAGATAAAGTTCTCTACTTCGGTCCGATGGGATGTCGCACCGGATTCTACCTGCTTCTCTCCGGCGATTATGAGTCTGCGGACATCATCCCGCTGCTTCAGGAGATGTTCCTCTTTATCCGCGATTACGAAGGTGAAGTTCCGGGTGCCGCTGCCCGCGACTGCGGAAACTACCTTGACATGAACCTCCCGATGGCAAAATATCTTGCCGGAAAGTTCTATGATGAGGTACTTGAGGATATCCGCGAGGAACAGCTTGTTTATCCGGAATAATCAACACCGGGCGCAGATTCCGACAAGCGCAGATTCTGGCAGACACTGATCCCGACAGGAACAAAACAAATATGTGTAATTTTCTTATATCATGCAAAATCCCCATCCTTCAGGCCGATGTCTCTATCTTCTGACCTGTGATGGGGATTTTTTCAGCTATTTTTCCGAAAAGCTCTCAAGAATCACGATCCCGCGCGGCGGTACCGCCAGCATCATCTGGTTTTTCGGAACTTTACCGGTTCCATCCGTTGGAAGGTCGGCCGCATCCGGGGCGCCCGTATTGCAGATCACACGCCACTTTGCTCCCTTCGGGAGATGCGGAAGTCCAAACATATGCGGCTCCCAGTGCATGTTATAGGCTACATAGAAGTTCGCGTCATCACTCCCGTCCGGGCGTTTCGCGTAGGCACCCCAGTAGAGGATCCCGAACTGGCGGCGGAAATTTTCAAACTCCGGCTTCCAGGCGTTTTCCCCGTGATAGGACACATCCGGTCGTCCACAGGACTTATAATCCATGATCCGCGGTTCCCGGTCCATATGGAACATCTTGTGGGCTTTCCGGAAGGCAATGAGGCGTTTCACAAAGTCTACCTGATCCTTGTGGGTCTCCAGAAGCTTCCAGTTTAACCAGGAGACCGCATTGTCCTGACAGTAGGCGTTGTTGTTTCCGTCCTGACTGTTCCCGAACTCGTCGCCCGCCATGAGAAGCGGAACACCCTGACTTAAAAACAGGAGCAGATACGCATTCTTTAAGAGCTGTTTCCTCAGCTCCACGATTTTTTTCTTTCTCGTCGGACCTTCCGCGCCGCAGTTCCAGGAATAGTTGTAGTCGCTTCCGTCCCGGTTCTCCTCGCCGTTTTTTTCGTTGTGCTTCCGGTCATAGGAGACGGTATCCATCAGCGTAAAGCCGTTGGTGTTCGCCATGTAGTCGATCACAGCATACTCCGCCGGGTTTCTGCGGTTCCGGAACTCAAAGGCCGACAACATTCCCTCATCGCCCTTCAGGAACCGGCGCATGTCCTCCATGAACTGCATATTGTATTCCGCGAGATTCTTTTCCTCCACCGATACCGCGCCATCTCCCGGAGTCACATAGCCCTGTTTCGGCCGGCGGTTCATGACCTCATTCCAGTTTTCCGCAAAAAGCTTCGTCCGCTTTAAAAACGGATCCTCCGCTGCCAGAGAAAGATCCGGGAATCCGGTCAGATGGAAACCATCCACATGATACTCTTCCACCCAGTACCGGAGCACGGAAAGGATCTCCCCCGGAAGCTCTTTTCCTGTAAAGTACATCTCCGGGATACACTCGATCCCGGCCTTATGCAATTCTTTGACTAATGTTTTGAACTCACCTTCCGCCGACATTGTCTCACGGGAGGCATACGCCGTCTTCACCGCGTAGAGATAGGACGGACCATATCCCCAGTAATTTAAGTATCCTGTCGGCTCCTGTTTCGCGTTATGGAAGCTGCTTCCGGAGGATGACATCATGATCTCATCGAACTCTGTCACCGGCATCAGCTCCACCGCCGTGATCCCGAGTTCTTTTAAATATGGGATTTTCTCCATGACACCGGCATACGTTCCTCGGGCAGATACCCCGGAGGACGCATGCGCCGTAAATCCCCTGACATGGAGTTTGTAGAGGATCGTTTCTGCATAAGGGGTTTCCGGGTTTACATCATCCTCCCAGTCAAACTCCTCCGACAGTATCCTGCCACGCACCGGTTTTCCGGCACGTTTCCGGTCTGCCCATTTCTCCCGGCCTGTGATGACGCGCGCATTAGGATCTGTCACAATTTTTCCATCTATCATGAAATTATATTCAAATGATGCAAAATCTGTCCGATCCAGCGCCAGCTCCCACACATCTCCCATCCGGTATTTCGGATCAAACGAGATCTCCTCGCATGGCTTTTTCTCTCCTGGCCTGTACAAGAGCAGCCGAACCTCCCCGGCACGTCCCTGTACAAGGATGTGGACGCCGTTCTCTTCCTGCGTGACACCAAGTGGATACAGGATTCTGTTTCTGTTTCGATATTCTGCCATTCTAAAATCCCCCGTTTTCCCCGACATGTTCTATTTACTGATTTCAGCAACGGTTACCTGCGGTCCTGAGTTTCCGATAATCAACATCAGTAAAAATATATTTTTGAACAACTGCCGCTCTGGCCTTTTCCTGCTGCTAGGTCTCGCATAACTGGCACAACAAATACACAAGTCCGCTGACAGTTATCATATTACCTGTTCTTCTGCGCCTCGATCTGCTCCGCCAGATCGTTTAAGTAGACCCAACGATCCATCTTTTCTTCGAGCTGCGCTTCCTTCTCTTCTTTTTCTTTCATAAGCTCATTGAGCTTTGTAAAGTTCGTCGCAGAGGCCGCGATCTCCTTCTCAAGGTTCTCTACTGCCTCTTCCAGAGCGGCGATGTCATCTTCGATGGTATCCCACTCTCTCTGCTCTTTGTAGCTGAATTTCAGTTTTTTCTCCCTTGGCTTCGCGTTCCCGCGGGATGCGCTGTCTGTCTCAGCCGCGTCATTTCCCTTATCCGCAGACTTCTTCACTGCCGCCGGATTCTCCGCCGTGCTCTCCGCAAGCTTCGCTTCCCGCTCCGCCTTCGCTACCTGGTAATCCGTAAATCCGCCCTCGTACTGCTGAAGCTTTCCATCTCCCTCGAAGGCGAAAATCCTGCCGACCACGCGGTCCAGGAAATACCGGTCATGGGATACCGTGATGACGATTCCCTGGAAGCTGTCAAGATAGTCTTCCAGGATCATCAGCGTCTGAATATCAAGGTCATTCGTCGGCTCGTCCAGGATCAGGACATTCGGTGCACTCATGAGGATCTTCAAAAGGTAAAGGCGTCTTCTCTCGCCGCCGGACAGCTTCTCGATCACGGTGTACTGGACAGACGGCGGGAATAAAAACCGCTCCAGCATCTGGGACGCGCTGATGCTGCCGTCCTTTGTCTTCACATACTCCGCAACATTCTTAATATAGTCGATGACCTTGAGGCTCGTGTCCATGTCCTCATTTTCCTGAGAAAAATATCCAAGCTTTACGGTCTGTCCGATCTCGATCGTTCCGGAATCCGGTTTGACCCAGCCGGCAATCATCTTCATCAGCGTCGATTTTCCGCTTCCGTTGGGACCAATATAGCCGATGCGGTCATCTTTCAGGAAGAAGTAGGTGTAGTCTTTCACAAGCACCTTGTCCCCGTAGGATTTGCAGAGATCCGAAATCTCAATGGTAGTCCGCCCGAGGCGGCTGGAGATGGACTCCATCTCGACTTTTCCATCCTCCACCGGTCCCTTTTTGTCCCGCAGTGCCTCGAAACGCTGGATCCGGCCTTTCTGCTTCGTGGAACGGGCTCTCGCGCCGCGCTGCATCCAGGCAAGCTCGGTCCGTAAAATGGACTGGCGCTTGCGCTCGGATGCCTTTTCCATGTCCACGCGCTCTGCCTTCAGCTCCAGGAATCCCTCGTAGTTTGCCTGATAGCTGTAAAGCTTTCCGTTGTCCAGCTCCACGATCCGGTTTGTCACGCTGTCAAGGAAATACCGGTCATGGGTGATCATAAGGAGTGCGCCCTTAAATTTCTTTAAATAATCTTCCAGCCAGTCCGCCATCTCACTGTCCAGATGGTTTGTCGGCTCGTCTAAGATCAGAAGCTCCGCCGTCGATAATAGCACGGATGCCAACGCCGCACGTTTCTTCTGTCCGCCGGATAAATGCTCCACCTTCTCGTTGAAATCCGGGATTCCGAGGCGGTTTAACATGGATTTTGCCTGACTTTCGATATCCCAGACATGTTCATGCCCCTCATTTTCCCTTAAAACGCTCTCCAGTACGGTCTCACCCGGGTGGAATACCGGGTTCTGCGGAAGATAGCGGATATCAAGATTTCTTCCGCGGACGATCCGTCCGGAGTCCGGCTCCTCGAGTCCCGCTACCAGTTTCAATAAAGTGGATTTTCCCGTTCCGTTGATTCCGATAAGGCCGATCTTGTCACCCTCGTTGATGGAAAAATCGGTATCGTCAAAGAGCAGCCGCTCCGTATATGATTTCGTCAGATGTTCTGCCGTCACTAAATTCATGTTATGTCAACCTACTATCTCTTTCTAAAATTAATATCTGCACCAGGTATGTTCCAGGCACATTGATTTTCTAAATCTGAAAATACGTATTTTTGTGCAGATAACTGCACAAGGCTTTTACCCATATATACAATTTTGCCTTAAGCCGATCACTGCACAAAATCTATTCTACTGGATATCTAATTCCACCGGACAATGATCGCTGCCTAATACTTCCATATGGATCTTCGCGTCCACAAGCCTGTCCTTCAGACTTTCTGAGACACAGAAGTAGTCGATCCGCCACCCCGCATTCTTCGCTCTTGCCGAGAACCGGTAAGACCACCAGGAGTAGATCCCTTCCTGATCCGGGTAAAAATACCGGAACGTATCAACAAATCCCGCCTCTAAAAGCTCCGTAAATTTCGCTCTTTCCTCATCAGAGAAGCCTGCATTCTTCCGGTTCGTCTTCGGATTCTTTAAGTCGATCTCCTGATGTGCCACGTTCAGATCACCGCAGAAAATTACCGGTTTCTTCGTCTCCAGCGCTTTTAAGTACGCCCGGAACGCGTCCTCCCACTGCATCCGGTAATCGAGACGCTTTAAGCCGTCCTGGGAATTCGGGGTATAGCAGGTAACCACATAATACTCCGGGAATTCCGCCGTGATCACCCGGCCTTCATGGTCATGCTCCTCAATCCCAAGACCATAGGTCACCGCGATCGGCTCTTCCTTTGTGAACATCGCCGTTCCGGAATATCCCTTTTTCTCCGCGTAATTCCAGTACTGGTGATATCCCGGAAGCTCCAGCTCTACCTGCCCTTCCTGACACTTGCTTTCCTGAATACAGAAAATATCTGCATCCGATTCCTTCACATATTCTAAAAATCCTTTTCCCAGGCAGGCACGAAGCCCGTTTACATTCCAGGAAATCATTTTTTTCATAGACAACTTCTCCGTTTCTATCGCACTTTTTCGGCCACTGGACTGCTCCGGATTTTCTTCGATAAATGTCGGAACATTCAGAAAATGTGTGGCCCGCATATAGGTTCAGTATAACATTATTCCTAATGTTTTACCATCGAAAAAATAATTCCACATTCCTGTTACATAAAAAAACAGGTCCCCACACAGCATACTGCCATATGAGGACCTGTCTATCTTCAGCCTACCACACTCTTATCGATCACTTTCCAGTAAAGCGCCTTCTTCTCGATCAGCTCCGAGATCAGGTAAAGCGCCAGACCGATCACACTTAAAAGAATGACCGCATTCAGGATCATCTTGATATCGTATGTCTCACTGCCCAGCGTAAGCAGATATCCAAGACCTGCTTTCGCTCCGATCATCTCACCGATGACCGCGCCTGTCATCGCCTGCGTTAAGGCAAGCTTAATTCCAGATAACATCATCTCGATCGAATACGGAACTTCGATCTTACAGAAGGTCTGCCATTTGCTGGCCTTTAACACCTTCATCAGATTGTATACATTATCCTCTATGGAGCGGATCGCCGATACCTCATTGATCATGATCGGGAACGATACGACCAGAATAACTAACGCCGCCTTGGATTCGATTCCGAGTCCCATCCAGAGGATGAAAAGCGGTGCCAGAGAGATCTTCGGGGCTGTCTGGATAATGATGACGAACGGCATGATCAGACGCTCAATAAAGCGGATCTTCGCCATAATATAGCCGAGGACCAGTCCGATCACGATACCGATCACCGTTCCCACCAGGATCTCTTCCATTGTAACGCGGATATGTTTCATCACATCACCGCTCACAAACAGCTTTACCATCGAGTTCGCCAACTCTGCCGGACCGGGAAGCAGGTAGTTCGGTACATGAAAGATCCGGATATACAGTTCCCACACGATCAGAAACAGCGGCAGAAACAGTCCCGGAAGAATGGTTTTTCTATATTTTCTGTAAAACATCTCTCACCTCATAGCTCTTCCCGTCCGAAGCGGGGAAAATTCTTTATTTTGCCGGTGTGTAAAGGAGTTCAGATGCATCGAAGGTCTCGTCGATATTGCCAATCTCCTTGGACTCATCGATCAGTGCCTGCCACTTCTCCGGGTTGGACGCGCCGATTCCGTTTTCCTTCGTGTAATCGCTCTGCCATAAGGTCTTTACGAATACATCGTTTAAGATCTGGACAACAACATCTCTCTTCTCAGCGAAGGTCGGTGCATATTTCTCGATGGACATATCAACAGCTTCCTCAACGTGACCGTCGATGATGTACTCGATCGCTTTGTTTAACGCGCGGCAGAATCCGTCAACAGTCTCCGGATCCTCTGCTACTAACTTGTCGCCTGCAACTAATACGTTGCCGAAGGACGGAAGGAACTGGTCGCATGTGATCTCGCTTGCTGCGTAACCGGAGTTGTTTAACTCGATGGTTCTGAGTTTGGAGAACACGATCGCGTCAACCTGACCCTCTGTGAGTGCTGTCAGAATTGCGCCTGTACCAACGATCTCAACCTGTACATCGTCGATCGTAAGGCCTGCAGACTCCATAGCTGCCTGAAGCTGGAAGTAGTTTGCGCTTCCAAGGCTTGTAACTGCTACTTTTTTGCCCTTTAAGTCAGCCGGTGTGCTGATTCCGGAATCGCTTCCGAAGATGATCGCGCCGAGACCTTCCTGATAGGTTGTATGAACAACTTTAACCGGGATACCCTGTGCCTTTGCCGCTACAACTGCATCTGCGTTCGGGAAACCGAACTCAACATTGCCTGCTGCAACGTTCTTTACGATATCGGCGGCTGCTGCATAATAGAATTCAACATTCAGTCCCTCTTCCGCAAAATATCCGTTCTCCTGTGCAAGGTATAACGGTGCGTAATACGGAACTGCGGAACCATCGATCTGAATGGAAACCGTCTTTAAATCGCCTGTGTCCTTTGCTTCTGCCGCCGTTGTCTCCTCAGCCTTTGTCTCCTCTGCGGCTGTCGTTGCCTCTGCGGTCGTTGCTGCTGCTTCGCTTGCTTTGCTTGCGCTCTCAGAGCTGCATCCTGCGAGCATGGACACTGCCATTGCCGCTGTCAGTACGGTTGCAAGAATTTTTTTCTTCATGGTACTCTCCTTCTCCTTTTTATAAATACATTGGTTCTTTGTCTTACCGGAACTGCATTTCCGGCATCTATAATTTCCCTCGCCATTTTTGGCCGGGTCATTATCTATATTTTATTTGATCGCGGTCAGCGGGCGGGCCTGCAGGCCTTACAATCCGTTACTTTCTGTGCAGATATTCCTTATAAAGCTTTTCTCCCGCGGCAAGAGCCGTTCTGCACATTTCCTTCTGGGCCGGTTCAAAATCCACCAGCCACTGGTCCGTGATCCGGTTGCAGTGTACTGCACAGATACTTCCGGAAAGAACATTGTTTAACGATGCCAGCGTAAAGATCGTCTCCGCCTCCATTTCCATGTTCAGAATGTTCCATTTTTCATACTGTTCCAGAACAGCATTTTCATCATATCCTGTCTCAAACGGCATCTGACGTCCCTGTCCGTGATAGAAGGAACCGACCGACATACAGATTCCCATGGAATATTCGTTCTTTCTCTCCTCACACGCACGCTTTAAGCAATCCAGCACTTCAAATGAGGCTAATGCCGGATACTCAGACGGAGCGTAGAAGCAGGAAGCACCGCCTTTCCGGACAGCACCCGTGTTCAAGACCATCGCCCCGCACGGTACATCTTCTTTCAGCACGCCGGTCCCGCCGATGCGGATCAGAGCTTTCGCGCCGAGAGCGATCAGCTGGAGCACAGCGATCTCCGTTGACGGACCACCGATTCCAGTCGAGCACACTGTAACTTTGATTCCGTTGTAATATCCGGTTCCAACCACATATTCCCGGTAGTTGCTGACGATCTTATAATCCTCTAAAAGATCCTCGAACATGGCAACGCGCCCCGGATCACCCGGAAGCAGTACGATCTCTCCGATCTCCTCAGCCGTACACTGGATATGCGGCATTTTTCCATTCATCGTCGGTGATGAAGCCGATGTAAAATTCACACTCATTTCCTCCCAAAATCTTTCTCTCATTCAGCACACCGCATTTTTGTCAGAAGCGGCGGGCTGAGCACTAATTTTTCGATTCGTGCCAGTACAGGAACTTATCCTCCAGCACACTGATCACCTGATACGTCGCGATTCCCAGAATGATCGTGACGATGATGCCCGCGAGCAGCATCGGGGTGTCATAGGTTGATGACGCGTAAGTCAGGATATATCCGAGACCCTGTTTTCCGGACATCCATTCGGCAACGATCGCACCGATGACTGCCTGAACGATACCGACCTTCAGACTTGCAAACAGCGCCGGTAATGAATACTGCATTTCAACCTGTGAAAACACCTGCCATTTTGACGCTTTTAAGATCTTCATCAGGTTTCTGACATCCGGCGGGATCGATTCCAGACCCAGCATCATTCCCGACAATACCGGGAACAGGACCATGGATATGATCAAAACAACCTTTGATACGAGTCCGATTCCGAACCATACGACGAATAACGGGACAAGTGCGATCTTCGGTGCCGTCTGAAGGAAGATCAGGTACGGCATCAGCATCGTTTTTAAGGCATCGATCTTGATAAACACATATCCCAGAACAATTCCTAAAAAGGCGCCGATCATAAATCCGAGAATGACCTCATAAGTCGTCGTCCAGAGATGTGCGTATACAGTTCCTTTTACAAACATTTTGACAAGGCTGCTCCAGACCTTCGGCGGAGACGGCAGGATGTACGCCGGGACATGCTTTACCGCAACGTAGATCCACCAGAGCGCGATAAACACGCCGACGGAAAGCGCGTATTCCCCGATGGTTCTCAGGAGTCCCTGAAGTTTTCCGTTCTTTTTCATCCGATGATCCCCCTCAGATACTTATTGTATTCCGTGAACTTCGGATCATTTCTCGTTGCCTCTCCCCTTGGACGCGGCAGATCGATTTCCACCATCTCCTTGACTCTTCCCGGTCTCGCAGACATGACGAGAACGCGGTCCGACAGGAAGGTGGCTTCCTCGATGCTGTGGGTAACGAAAATAACCGTCTTTTTCGTCTTCTGCCAGATCTTTAAAAGCTCCTCATTTAAGTGGTCACGGGTCAGGGCATCCAAAGCTCCGAAGGGCTCATCCATCAGAAGTAACGGAGCGTCATAGGAAAGCGCCCGGACGATGGACACACGCTGTTTCATACCGCCGGAAAGCTCTCTCGGAAGCGCAGTCTTAAACTCCGAAAGCCCTGCAAGTTCCAGGAGCTCGTCAAGTTTCTCTTCATTCTCTTTCGTCTGCTTTTTCTGGATCACTAACGGAAATTCTGCATTCTGTCTCACATTTTTCCACGGGAGAAGAACGGAATCCTGAAATACGAATCCCATCTGCTGGTCTGCCCCGTCGCGATACTCGATCGTACCGGAGGTCGGTTTATCAAGGTTTCCAATGATCCGCAAAAGTGTCGATTTTCCACAGCCGGACGGGCCGATGATAGAAATAAACTCCCCCGGACGGATCTGGAGGTTGATATCCTTCAGTGCGATCGTATCCTCTTTTAGCAGGTTACTGTACACCTTATTTAAGCCCTTTAACTCTACACTATACTCGCTCATAACAAATCTCCTTTTTTCTATCGGATTGCCTCGGAAATTTCTTTCGCACATTCCTTAAGCTGACAGATCCTCTGGAACATTTTTTCCGTATCCCCATCCTTCATGGACGTAAACGCGATCGCAGCCGCCAGCTCTCCGTTTCTGTCAAATACCGGGCACGCTGTGCCGAGGATCCCCATCTGTAATTCCTCGTCAATGACCGCATACCCCTGATTATGAATACGGTCCAGCTCTTCATTCAGCTCCTTCAGATCCGTTTTCGTATTCGGCGTCGTTTTCGTGCGTTTCTCACGATCAAGAATATCCAATGCCTCGCTCCGGTTCATGTAAGCCATAAAAACACGGCCAGCCGACGTGGAATAGAACGGGATCTCATGTCCGATCTTAACCATATACATATTGGAATCGCCGCGTTCGCTGCATGCCACATTCATCACTGCTCCATGCTCCATGACGCAGAGGACCACATTCCGGTCGATCTTTTCCGCCAGTCTCCGCATAGGCATCTGTGCCGCCTGCGTCAGCGCACTTCCCTTTACGACCCCGGTAGCGATTGCGCAGATCTTATATCCAAGACGATATTTTTTCGTATGTTCGTCCTGAACGACAAAATGATTTCCCTTTAAGCTTGAAAGGATCCTGTGAGTGGAGCTTGCCGGGATCCCAAGCTGCTCCGCCAGATCCGTCACCGACATTCCATTCATATTCTGGCTCAGTATTTCCAGGGCATTCAATGCCCGGTCGATCAATTGCATAGTCTCCTCCAATTTCTGTAATGTGCGCAGCCACAGGATCCGTGGCTGTCTTATGTCAATGAGTTATCGTTTCTATGCTATTCCGTGTATCGGAATACTGTTCCGTTTATCGAAATATTGCAATTTCATTTTAGCATTATCCAATCTTCAATGCAAAGCTTTTGCTTCATTGAGCTGGAGTTTTGGCATATGCTACAATTCCCCTTTTTTTTTTCGTATAATTTCACGGAAACATGTTCCAGCCAGCGGAAAATCAGGTTTTTGTCATTCCGCAGCATGGAAAAAGGAGGCAATACTCTGCCCCCTTGCATTCTCACGTTTTTATCTTATGATTCTTTGATTCCGGATTGCTATATGCTTTTCGCTCCGATATCCTATTATTTTAAAAAACGCGCTTCCCAAGCATACTCCTGCATCTTCTCGATCTCCTCATCGGTGAAACCAAGTTCCTCCTTCAGCACTTCCTTCTCTTTCTGAAGTGTCGTTCTGGAACATGTCCGGTTGTCGGAGTTTACGGTTACATGGACACCTGCCTCAAGAAGCTTGTGGATCGGATGCATGTTGATCGCCAGAACTACTTTTGTGTGGTAATTGCTTGTAACGCAGACCTCGAGGGTCACATTCTCGTCGATGAGTCTCTTTATCAACTCCGGATCATTGATGGCCGCAACGCCATGTCCGATTCTCTTTGTTCCGAAGGATAATGCCGTCTTCATGCTGTCCGGACCGGCCGCCTCCCCGGCATGGAGCGTCATCGGAACGCCGTACTCACGGACTTTCGCAAATACCGGGGCGAAATTCTCAGTCGGGAACAGGCCTTCCGCGCCTGCGATGTCCACCGCGCAGACCACATCCCCAAGATATTTCTTCGCAGTTTCTACTGTCTGCATGTTCAGCTCCTCATTATCCGCTCCACGCATACAGCAGAGAATCAGACCCACACGAATCTGTGGATACATCTTCATGCCGCGTTCTGCTCCGCGGATGGCTGCCTCGACGACCTCATCCTGAGTCAGTCCGTCTTTGATGGAAAACTGCGGTGCAAATCGAAGCTCCGCATACTCCACGCCCTCTTTCGCAAGATCCTCCACCAGCTCAAAGGTCACACGCTCGATGGCATCTGCCTTCTGTAAGACGAGTAACGGAAGATCGAAACGTTCCAAATATTCTTCCAGAGTCTTACAATCCTCCGGGACTTCCATCATATATTTTACTTCCTCCGCGCTCTTTGCCGGAAGCTCCACGCCCTGCTCTTTTGCAAGCTCCCAGACGGTCTCCGGGCGGAGCGATCCGTCCAGATGTAAGTGAAGTTCTACGATATGGCTCATATCTGACAATATTCTCCCTTCTAAACTATTCAGTGTCTTCTATATTGTGTCTTCTATGTTGTGTTTTCGTACAGTCAGCACAATCGCTGCATAAATCCTCTAAATTACTACAAAGCAGCCCCTATGTCAGGAGCTGCTTGCATCAATTCTTTCCGACCGCACTCTGCTGCCGTTTTTTATCTCAGTCGAGAAGACTCCCACCTCTTTAGGTGGTGAGTAATAGCAAATTTATTTCCCGGCCGCCGCCTTCATCTGTTTTTTCTTCTTATTATGCTCCACCATCGCGCAGTAAACCGTATATGCAATAATGATGATCAGATACGGCATCATCTGGATAAACTGCAGCGGGATCGAAGAGTTCTGGAGATAGTTCGCAAGACTCTGGCAGAATCCGAATAACAGGGATGCCAGCATGCCGATCACGGCATTTCCCGCCGCGATAGCCTGAGTTGCCAGGGCGATATAACCACGACCCGCTGTCATACCGGAGGAGAAGAGTCCCACATATCCCATGGACAGGAACGCGCCAGCCATACCGGTCATCATTCCGCTCAGGCAGAGAGCGATGTACTTGATCTTCTTCACCGGAATTCCGACGGATTCCGCCGCATCCGGGGACTCACCGACCGCACGGATATGCATGCCGAGTCTCGTGTACTTGAACATGTACCAGACAACTGCCACCAGGATCAGCGCCGCGTAGGTCAGCACATGATGACCGGAAAGCACTGCGCCGATCACCGGGATATCCTTGACGACCGGGATCGTCACACTCGGGAGCTTTAAAGACGGCAGGGATGTGGACGCACCCTTTTCGCCTGTGATCAGGTACAGGACAAAGATCGTTCCGCCGGAGGCGAAGGTGTTTAACGCGATACCGGAGATGACCGCGTTGGAGTTTAATTTCAGGATAAAGTAGGCAAGGATGTTGCTGACGATAAAGCCTGCAAGCACCGCGCCCAAAAATCCAACCCATGCGCTCTGGGAGAATGCACTGACGACAACGCCAACAAAGGCGGAGATCAGCATCGTTCCCTCAAGGGCGATGTTGCTGGTTCCGGACCTCGAGGAGATCATAGCCCCCAGTGTCGTTAAAAGCACCGGTGTCGCGCTTCGAAACATTGCGAAATAGAACTCCGGGAGACTCAATGTTTTTAAAATTTCCTGTAAGATTCCCATCTGTTACGCCTCCCCTTTCAGTGCTTTTTTCGCTTCCTCGCGCTGTTTCCAGCCTGCCATGAACCGCTCAGCCGTCACAAACAGGATCAGAACCGCCTGGATGATGGATACCAGCTCGTTCTGGACATCGGAACGTCTGGACATCAGGTCCGCGCCGACACGGATGTATGCCAGGAAAAATGCCGCGAACGGCACCATCTTCGGGTTGTTGCCGGACAGGATCGCGATGATAACACCGTCCCAAGCGTAGGACGGGGAATCCTGCCAGTTGAAACGCTGGTACATTCCCATCTGCTCGACTGCACCGCCAAGCCCCGCAACGGCACCCGCAATGACCTGGGTCATGATGATGACACGGCTGGTGCGGATTCCGGAATACTTCGCGAACTCCGGGTTGCTTCCGGAGATGCGCACCTCATATCCGAATTTTGTCTTGTATACAAGAATGTATAACAGGATCACCGCCGCGATAGCGATGAGATATCCCACATGGAAGTTCGTTCCGGAGATCAGCTTTCCGAGAGACGCTGTCGCCTGGTATTTCTTCGATGCAAAGGTTCCCGCCTCACGGTCAGCAAGGAACTTCGTCACGTTGTAGATCCCAAGGTAGAAGAACACATAGTTGAACATTAAGGAAGTTACCAGCTCATTCGTGTGGAAATACACCTTTAAGAGTGCTGGGATACTTCCAATGAGTCCGCCCACAGCCGCGGCCGCGATCATGATCACGATCGGGTGTACCGCGAACGGCAGGGATGTCTTGATGGCGAGAGCCGCTGTCACAACAGCGCCCGTATAGAGACATGCGTCCGCGATCATGGAGAAGTTTCCGGACTTGAATACAAGTCCCAGGGCAAGCCCCGTAAAGATCAACGGCACGCTGCTGGCAAACACTTCAAAAAAGTGACGTTTGGACTGCAGCGGTCCTAAAAACAGGTTGTAAATCGCGGTCACCGGCTCCTCGCTGACTGCAAAGATCACCGCCACCGACAAGGCGATGGCAATGCCGAACGCGCAGAGAAGTCTTACGATCGTAAATTTTTTATTCACAGTAAGCACCTCCGATCTGCTCCTTGGAGTCTTCTTTTACGCCCAGCATATAAAGACCAAGCTCATTCTCTGACGTATTCTTTACATCGGAGATATGTCCGACGATGCGGCCCTCATGCATGACAAGGATCGTATCACTTAAGGAAAGGATCTCGCTTAAGTCCGCGGATACAAGTAAGATTGCTTTCTTTCTGCTCCTCATGTCCACGATCTTCTTACGGATAAACTCGATGGCGCCGACATCGATACCTCTGGTCGGCTGGTTCATGATCAGAAGATCCGGCTCATAGTCAAATTCACGTCCCACAACTACCTTCTGGACGTTACCGCCGGAAAGCTCCGCGATGGACTGTTTGGAGTTATCATATTTTACAAGGAACTCTTTTAAGATCCGGTTTGTAAACTCGCTGATCTTTTTGCTGTCTAAGAGTCCGTGGGTCTTTAATTTATCGGTATAGTAGACCTTGGAGATCGCGTTGTCCTCCAGGGAAAGCTTCGGAGCCGTACCGAATTTCATACGGTCCTCGGAAACGTGGGAGATTCCTGCCTCCTGACGCACAAGCACCGGGGCATTGGAGATATCTTTTCCGTTCATGGTGATGGTTCCCTGCTGTTGCTTTAAGGTTCCGACGATGGCCTCGACGAGCTCCGACTGGCCGTTTCCGTCAATTCCGGCGATACCTAAGATCTGTCCTTCTTTGATCGTGAAGGAAACATGGTCCAGTCTTGTCTTTCCAAACTGGTCTGCGTAGACAAGGTCTTTGACGGAGAATACATTCTTTCCGAACTCCATCTCCTCTTTCTCAATATTCAGGCTGACATCGCGGCCGACCATCAGGCGGGAGATCTCCTGTTCATCAAGATCGGAGATCTCGTATGTTCCCATGGTCTTTCCGTCCCGGAGGATCGTCATACGGTTGCAGAGTGCCTTGACTTCG
This sequence comes from Clostridium sp. MCC328, assembly GCF_018785465.1. NCBI lineage: Bacteria > Bacillati > Bacillota > Clostridia > Eubacteriales > Clostridiaceae > Clostridium > Clostridium sp. MCC328. Next base: position 37,566 of record NZ_WQPW01000016.1, on the reverse strand, counting down.
TTTAATTTGTGGGAGATAAAGATGATCGTGTGGCCGTTTTCTCTTAAAAGTTTTAACTGTTCAAATAATTCTTCTGTTTCCTGTGGTGTCAGCACGGCTGTCGGCTCGTCCAGGATCAGAATATGGGCACCCCGGTAGAGTGCCTTTAAGATCTCAAGCTTCTGACGCATGGCAAGAGAAATATCCTCGACTTTTTCCTTCGCCTCTACCTTCAGATTGTATTTGTCGGAAAGCTCCGTGGTGATCCGCACCGCCTCTTTCCGGTCTACTTTAAATGCAGTTCCTGTCTCCGCGCCGAGAATCAGGTTCTCCGCAACGGTCATGGACGGAACCTGCATAAAATGCTGGTGTACCATGCCGAGTCCGGCCGCGATCGCATCGCTGGATGATGAGAAGTGTACCTCTTTTCCATCCACGAAGATCTGGCCTTCCGTCGGTGCCAGCATGCCAAACAGCATCTTCATTAAGGTGGATTTTCCCGCGCCGTTTTCACCGACGAGGGCATGGATCTCACCCTTTTTGATCTGCAGATTGACATTATGGTTTGCCACAACGCCGCCCGGATAGACTTTTGTGATGTTCCGGGCCTCTAAAATGATCTCCTGCTCCATTGTTTCCTCCAAGTAAGGCATCTTTGTCTGCCTGTGAAAGTGGTTCCTGTTCGTAACTGCCTGAATCGCAAATATATTGCAAATGTGGGCATTGGACTGCGCCCACGTAAATGTAAAAATCTCCTGCGATTCGCGGAGCCGTGATACGGCGTCCTGCCCAGCCCCAGATGTTCCGGGAACCGGGCAAAAACATCATATCACGGTTTTCTCCGCATGAATACAGGAGATAAATGCTCGCTGCCCCGACATGCCTCTTCTTGTTTTCATTGACATGAAAACAAGAAGCTATGGGCGTTTACTGAGCTCCGTTGATGATTCCCTTCAGAGTTGCCTCATCCATACCATAAGCGGAATCAACGGTAACCTCGCCTGCGAGCAGCTTCTCTTTTGCATCCTCAACGGCTTTCTTTGCATCCTCAGATACTGCAGACTGATAAATATCGTTGTCAGCAAGGCCTACAACGCCGTCCTCGATACCAAGGATCTGGTACTCACCATACGGAAGTGTTCCATCAACTGCCTTCTCAACTGCATTGTAGATGCTGTCGCCAACGCCCTTGATCGCGGAAGAGATGATGAAGTTTGCCTCATCCTTGCCCTCGTAAGCAAGCGCCTGGTCGGAGTCAACGCCGATGCAGTACTTCTTGCTTTCTGCTGCTGCCTCGATAACACCTACGGATGCCGGACCTGCTGCTACGAATACAACGTCAGCGCCGTTGGAGTACTGAGTGATCGCAAGCTCTTTTGCTGTTGCGGAGTCAACATAGGAACCAACGTAGGAAACAAGTACCTTCACATCCGGATCTACGAACTGAGCGCCCTCGATAAAGCCTACTGCAGAGTCGTTGATAACGGCTGCTGTATCCTTTGCGCCTACAAAACCGATGACGTTTTCCTCGTTTGCGTATTCCATATCGGACTTTGTCGCACTTGCTGCAAGAACGCCTGCAAGGAATGCGCCCTCGTTCTGCTTGTAGCTCATGGAGTATACGTTGCTTAAATCACCAAGTGTGTAGTCAACATCTGTATCGAAGATGATGAACTTCTTCTCCGGAAACTCCTGAGCGACCTTCTCTGTGATCTCCTTCATATCCCAGAGACCTGTAATGATAAGGTCTGCATCGGACTCACAAGCGTCTAACATGGAACCTTCGAACTTTGTCTTGTCGCTGCCCATCTCGACCATGTTTACTTCAACCTTGTCGCCAAGCTCAGCCTCAAGCTTTTCCATACCGGCCTGTGCGGAGTCGTTGAATGCCTTATCGCCGAAGGAACCGGTAACAAGAAGTGTTACTTTTAACTTCTCGCCGTTTGTCTCAGCCTTTGCTGCCTCTGCAGTTGTCTCAGCAGCTGCTGCGGTTGTCTCGCCTGCTGCTGCAGTTGTCTCGGTCTTGCTCTCGCTTGCGCATCCGAACAGCATGGAAGCTGTCATAGCCATTGCAAGTGTGCTGCATAAGAATTTCTTTTTCATAATTAGTTGTTCTCCTTTTCGTAAAAAGTTGATTTATTCAAACTATCCAGAGTTTCCAGATAATTTTTCTTGTTCATCACCGGCTTGAACGCCTCTTTGATCTTCCACGCGGACGCACCGCCGTCGGATAAGAGATCTGCCACGGTATCTGCAAAATAATGAGCCGGGACACAGTATGCCTGCTCCGGATCCGCCGTCTTAAAATCTTTTCCGTGGATGCTGCCCTCAAATCCGGCAACACCGATCTCAACGATCGGCCACATAAGGGATAAGTCTCCCATATCTCCGGAAGCGAAGCCGTGGGTTCCCTGGGCGATCATGCTCTCGTCGATATAATCTAAAATGTGTTTCTTCACAAGCTCTGTCAGGTTCTCGTCCTGATGGAGCGGGAAATATCCCGGTGTATCCTGGATCTCAAGATCACAGTTGATCGCAAGTGCTCCGGCGCGGATCGCGCGGGTCACTTTCGCGTTTGTCTCAAAGATCGCCGGAACTGTCTTCGCCCGGACATACATCTCAAGCTGTGTTCTTCCCGGAACCGTATTGACGGACTGACCACCTTCCGGCACATAGAAATGGACGCGGATCGCGTCATCTGCTCGGAAAGTCTCTCTCAGAAAGTTGATCCCTGTCATGGCAAGGTTTACCGCGTTGAGCGCATTCACACCGCCTTCCGGGTTTGCGCCTGCGTGGGACGCCTTTCCTGTAAAGATTGCCCGCTTCATGATAAAGCCGTTTAAGCTGGAACCGATCTCCGCATGATACTTTGTCATATCGATCCCCATAGCGTGGCAGGATAACATGATGTCCACATCATCAAAGATGCCTGTTGCGATCATCTCCTGTTTTCCTGACGGGTGGGAGATCTTTCCTTCCTTAATAAGTTCCTTGCGGTAATCCATGTCGCAGAATTCCTCCGCCGGCGTCACGAGAAGTGTGACCTTTCCGCAGAGATCCTTTAACATACCGGATTCCCTGATGGCTAAAAATAAGCTCATCATAACGCCAAGCTGACCGTAGTGGCCGCAGGTATGAGCCGCGCAGCTGTCCTCACTGGCGTACGGATGTCCGAAGGTCGGAACCGCGTCGAATTCCGTGATCAGGCCGATATTCGGCCCCGGCTTTCCGGAATCTAAGACTGCCCGGATTCCCGTGTATGCGACATCTTCATGCGGAATCCCCGCCTTGTCGAGTGCCTCGATCGCCTTTTTTCTTGTTCTGAACTCCTTAAATCCAAGCTCCGGATGACAGTAAATATCTTCGCTCATTGCGATGATCTCCGGAAGGATCTGATCTAATGCTTCATGAACTGATTTCATGGTGTTTCCTCCTTCACTATACCTGTGCGGGCCGGATGCAGAGCCCTTCACGACAGTCTGCCTGAAATTCCTTAGAAGTCCCCATTACACAAAAAAGGTCTGCAAATGCAGACTTTTTTACGGGTTACTCAGGCAACTAATGAGTCAGTATAGTGCAGAAAATATCATAACGAGTTTTATGGGCAGATGTCAAGATTTTTCTTTGTTTTTTCTATGTTTTTCTATGTTTTTTCGGCAGCTTCAGACCATATTCCGTCTCTCAGAATAGAACGCGCCAACTCCGTAACCGGAATCGGCGCGTTCTGCATATCAGGTATATGAGAGGGATTTAGTAGATGATATTTACAAGTCCGGTTGAGCAAATCGGGATAAATGTAAGGATCAGAAGGCAGCCGAATAACAGTGCATAAAACGGAACGGCTTCCTTGATGAAATCCTTTGTGGAACACTTTGTAACACCGCAGGTTACAAACATTAATGTTCCCATCGGCGGTGTGAAAGCACCGATGGCGTTTGCGAAAATAAATACCATTGCGAAGTGAATCGGATCGATTCCGTATGCTGTCGCAGCCGGCGCAAATAACGGCACGAGAACAATCATGCTGGCATTTCCTTCTACGAACATGCCGACAAAGATCAGGAAGATATCAACAGCAACAAGGAAAATCCATTTATTATGGATCACAGAGATCATCCACTGGGTAAACATCTGCGGGATCATCTCTTTTGTGAGGATCCAGGAGAATGTGGATGCCGCAGCAACGATCAGCATGATGGATGACGTTGTCATAAGAGTCTCTTTTAAGCCCTGACGAATTTCATTCGGTCCCAACTCTCTGTAGCCGAATCCGAGGACAGCAGCATATACGATCGCAACAGCACCGGCCTCTGTGGCCGTAAATATACCGAGACGAACGCCGCCGATGATGATGATCGGAAGGCATAACGGGAGAATTGCCGGCTTAAAGGATGTCCAGAACATGGATCCTGTCATTTTCTCCTTGCGAAGCGGAAGATATCCGCGCTTCTTGGAGATCTTTGATACCATGAACATCATGATCGCGCAGAGGAGAATCCCCGGTCCGAAACCTGCGATAAACAATTTACCGATGGACACGTTCGCAATACATCCATAAAGGATCAGTCCGATTCCCGGCGGAATCAGCGGTGTGATCATGCTGGAGGCCGCGGTAACTACTGTGGAGAATGCGCGTCCGATTCCTTTTGCTTCCATCTCAGGAACAAGCATTTTAGCCTCCATCGCCGCATCCGCAAGCGCGGAACCGGAAAGTCCGCCCATCAATGTACTTAATAAGATATTTACCTGAGAAAGCCCACCGTACATTCTTCCGGTCAGTACGGAACAGAAGTCCATGATCCGTTTCGTAACGCCCGTGTAGTTCATCAGAACACCAGCACATACAAAGAACGGAATTGCGAGAAGTGTCACACTCTCGGATCCAGTGATCGCCTGCTGGGCAAATACCGCCGGATTGATTCCCGGAGTCATAATAAAATAAACGACTGAAGCTCCTAATACAGCCACGAATACCGGAATTTTCAAAAACAGCAGCACTAGGAGGATCAATGACATAATTCCAACAGATGAATTCATTACTTTTCCTCCTTTCCTTTGAAAAGTTCTTTTAACTCGTAATATTTTTCTTCCGTATAGCTGATCAGCATCAGCACAATGGAGGCTGGGGCAATCGCATAGATCCATGCATATGGGATCATAAGGATCGGGGTCTTACGGTTTGTACGCAGCATTACATTGATATAATCTTTGCTTCTAAATAAGAAATAAACAAGTACTGCATATACGATTACTGGAATCAGAAGTTCTATAATCTTGCGAATATTTTTCGGAAGTGCATCTACTAAAATCTCAATCGCCACATGGCTCTTTGTGCGGAACGCAGCTGGCGCTGCCAGGAATGTGATCCATACCATGCATGCAAGCTGAAACTCTTCCTCCCAGGTAAATGGCTGGCTGAAGATATAACGCATCGGCACACCGACAAATGTCACGCCGATCAAAACCGCCAGTACCAGAGATGCCACAGCGACTTCAATTCTGTCCAGAATATCCAGAATTTTTTTCATCGTTTATCACCATCCTTATCTATGGGAGCTACCGCAAGCGGTAGCCCCCTGACAGACTTTTTCTTACTGGATTGCAGCTTTTACGGTATCATACAGACCATCGCTCCATCCGAACTGAGAACCTTTTTCATAGAAGGAAAGGCTTGCTTCCTTCCACTGAGCTCTCTCATCGTCGGTAAGCTCTGTGAATGTTACACCAGCATCTTCCAGTTTCTTTTTGTAATCATCGTTGGCTGCTGCCTGAAGATCGTTGTTATAGAGACCAGCCTCCTCACATGTCTTGAATAACAGGTCCTGCTGCTCCTGTGTTAAGGTGTTGAGGTAATCTGTTCCGATACACCAGGTCGTGAAGTTTAAGATATGTCCTGTCATAAGGATGTTTTTCGTAACTTCCTGGAAACTCTGTCCGTATAATGTGGAAAGTGGGTTCTCAACGCCATCAAGAGTACCATTCTGTAAGGATGTATATACATCGCCAAGCGCCATCGGCACTGCAGTTGCTCCAAGCGCATTAAATCCCTCTACATATATCTGGCTGTTCGCAAGACGGATCTTTTTACCTTTGATATCTGCTGGTACAACGACTTTGTCTTTTGTCATAAGTTCACGCTCGCCGTATACCCAGTTGGATCCGAGAACAGTAAGTCCCTTATTCGCGAGTTTTCCGCACTGCTCTTTATACCAATCACTGTCAATCAGTTTCCAAACCTCATCCCAATCGTCAAAGAAGAATGGTCCATAGAGAATTCCAAGATCCGGTACACCGTAATCTGCATAGTACGCGCCATCTGCAATCGTGATAACATTCTCGCCCATAACCATCTGGTCGATCAGTTTACTCTTATTGCCGAGTGCACTGTTGGCGAATACCTTGAGTTCCATGGTTCCGTTACTTTCTTCTTTTAAGAGTTCAGCCCATTTCTCAACGGCCTGTCCGATCGGCTCTTCTGTTGTATTTTCAAAGCCGATATTGATCGTTACAACATCACCAGGTGCTGCCGACTCTGATGCTGCGGTTGTTCCTTCTGCTTTTGCTTCAGCTGCGGTTGTCTCTGCCGATGCTGCTGTTGTACTTGTGGATGCGCTGCTACCACAAGCGCTGAGTAACATAGATGCGCATACTGCTGCGGATACGGCCGCCATTGCTTTTTTCTTCATAAGTATATTCCTCCCATTTATAAATACATTTTTTGTTTCTTGGATCAAAACTGAAATTCAGCTTTTACGATCTCCCCATAGTTCCTATCCAGATCTTCAAATGCTTCCCCGGCATGATCTACGGAATATGTTCTGGAAATAAGTTTTGTGAGATCCACAAATCCTTCACGGACAAGCTTTAAAACTGACCGGAAATCATCGGAGGTTGCGCCCCTGGATCCGTACATATTTAACTCTTTTCTCTGAACTTCCAGGAAATTGAAATCTGCATTATGTTTTGCGACACCGATCACAACCATCTTACCGTGGCTTGCAACTGCCTTTACGCAGGCCAGAAAGGTGGACGAAGCACCGACTGCCTCTACGGTCGCGTCAAAACCGTCCCCGTTTGTGATCGTCTTAATAAATTCTTCCAGTTTTTCCGGACTGTCATTGACAAATCCACCATCAAGGCCAAAATCCTCAACTGCTTTCTTTACCTTTTCCTCAGCGATATCCGTGATGTAAGCTTTCGCCCCGTAGCTCTTTGCCGCTACACCTGCGAGGATTCCGATTGCTCCTGCACCAAAGATCAGTACCTTATCATCAGGTTTTAACTGTGCTCTGGAAACACCGTGATAGCTGATACAAAACGGTTCTACGAGAGCCAGTTCCTTCGAATCAATTCCTGTTCCATCAAACAATCGCTCCACCGGCATTGTAAAGTAGTCGCTGAACGCCCCTTCTCTCTGTACGCCCATGGTCTCGTTGTGGATACAGGCATTTACATATCCGCGCCTGCAGGAATAGCAGGTTCCGCAGTTGAAGTACGGGTTTCCGGTTACCAGCATTCCTTTTTTGATTCCATATGGATTCTCGCCAACCTCTACGACTTCCGCTGCGAATTCATGTCCGATGGTTCTCGGATAGCTGACGTATGCGGATTGTCCGCGATAGGAAGCGAGATCACTTCCGCAGATACCGCCGCAAACCATTTTTAACAGTACCTCTCCCTGTTTCGGGACCGGAACCTCTCTTTCTGCTGTGACAGCTTTCCAGGGTTCCGGAATGACGATTGCTCTCATTTTAAGATCACCTCTGATTATTTAACTTCTGTCATAAACTCATGTAAGAAGCGGAAGCCCCAGCCTTCACCCTCACGTGGGCGAGCGAAACCGTTGTCGATCACCATCGGATTATCGATGATCGCATCGATCCAGTCGAAGCTCTCTGCGCCGTATGGGTTCGCAACTGTGCAGAGGAGCGGAACATCGTAGTCTTTGTAATAGTGCGGAAGTACCGGGATGTTGTAAGCGTTTGCAAGTGCTGCGCTGTCTCTCCATGCCTCTACACCGCCAAGGCGGATCAGATCCGGCTGCCATAAGTCAAGGGCACGTCTTCCGATCAGCTCACGGAGAGCAACTGTGGAATACTCTCTCTCTCCCATCGCAAGACTGATCTTTGTCTTTGCATGGATCGTCGCGTATCCTTCAAAATCTGTATTTACCACCGGTTCCTCAAACCAGAAGATTCCGAGATGTTCCACATTGCTGATCAGCTTGATCGCGGACGGAACATCCATACCCTGATTTGCGTCCATCATGATCTTCATATTCGGGCCGGTCGCCTCTCTCACGAGGTTTAATCTGCGGATATCGCGCTCCATATCCGGGCTTCCTACTTTGATCTTAACTGCTGTAAATCCGCGTTTCTGGTAGTTTACTACCTCGTCAACAAGCTCTTCGTCGCTATAGCTGATCCATCCGCCGCTTCCGTATACCGGGATCGGTTTTCTATGGCAGCCAAACATGCGGTAGATCGGCTGTCCCATAGTTCTTGCCCATGCGTCCCACATTGCTACGTTTAATGTGGCGAGTGCCCATCTCTGAAGTCCTACGATTCCGAAGTATTCACTCTCGATCTCATAGTCTTTCTGGGCCTGTGCGGTCTCATATACATGATAATCTCTCTCAAGAACGAATTTCTTCATATCTTTTAAAGCGCCCTCGATTGCGTTCGGACTGTAGTGGAAGCTTAAAAGATAGCCCTGGCCGATCACTCCGCCTTTCGTCTCGACCTCGAGAACGTAGAAAGCAATCTTGCTGATATCATGTGTGGAATCTGCGATCGGATGACTCAGCTTGCTGACAGCCTGATAAATACGTATATCTTTAATGTGTGTTTCGTTTTCGTTCATTTTTTGCTTCCTCCTGTTATTTTACTGGCATGTTTTTTGGCTATGTGATATATCTAACTGTATATTACATCAATAGTTGATATATTTCAATGCTTTTTTTTGAATTTTATATTGCAATTTGTCACAAACTTATATATGCTTATTACAGCACATTTACCAAATGGGAGGATCATAATGGCAGAAGCATTGACAAATCAAGCATATGAATATCTCTATCAAAAGATCGTTTCCTGCGAATATCTGCCCGGTCAGGAATTAAATGAAAAGCAGTTGTTGGAGGAGACCTCTTTCGGAAGGACTCCGCTTCGTGAAGCACTACTCATGCTGCAGGCTGAAAATTTAATCGATATCTTTCCTCGAAAAGGTATGCGGATCACGCCTTTTACAGAGAAAAATATCGATGATCTTTATCAAACACGCAAACTGATCGAGCCGACAGTCTGCCGGAAATATCTTACAATGTATTCCAAAAACAAATTGCTGGAATTCCAGAAGCAGTTTGAAAAGGCGGAGAATGGTCCTGATTTCGATGAATTTAAGATTGATACCTCCTTCCATTCGTATCTGATTGACATTACAGAAAACAGCATTCTGATCAATATGTACCATTCTGTTATGGTCCAGCAGATGCGTCTTGCCATGTACGCTGCACTTAAAGATGACCGAAATCGCGTCGGGAACCTTGAACAGCACCGCGCAATCATTGATGCGCTCTTGAGGGAAAACGGAGAAGACGTACAGGATGCCATTATTCTGCATATCAATCACTCTTTAATCAAATCTCTAAAAATGATTAAAAACGAAGATTGACCGTTGTATATATGTCAAATAAAACAGATCTGGCACATATATGGAAAGACTGCTGTGATCCGCCTCTGTCCGGGGTTAGTGATCACAACAGCCTTTTTCATCCATGTATAATGTTGTTTCTATAAAATTTCGAACTTCTTAAACGCGTCCGTTGCGCTCATTCCGCCCTCGATGGCAGCGCGGACTTTCTTTTCTCCGGCCGCCTTTTCCAGCGCTTTTTCAATGCACTCTGTCGCTATTTCCTTTGGAATGATCAATACACCATCCATATCACCGAATACAATATCGCCGTCATGGATCGTCACCTGACCGATTTCAATCGCGCAGCGGAAGTCCACCACATTTGTCCGGATCGAAGAATCCTGCGCCCAGCGTCCTCTCGCAAAAACCGGAAAGTTCTGCGCAAGTACCTGCGGCGTATCTCTCGTGTAACCGTCAAGAACTGCTCCCACAGCCCCCCTCGTTCTCGCTGTCGCAGTGAGAAGTTCTCCCCAAAGCGCGCTGTTTCCCGCGCCGGTAGCAATATAGATCTCATCCTCCTTCAGCTGATCCAGAGCCTCTGTCAGAAGTCCGAACGGTTTTTTCTGCGCTTCATATACATTATGTTCCAGGATTGTACACGCTCTTCCGGCTAATTTCATGTCATCCTTTAACGGCATGATCTCCGGCGGCAGGAACTGATGATTATAACCCATTGTATCCAGAATATCGCCTACTACCGGAGTGTACAGTTTCTCTTTCATGAGCCCAAAAAGCTCTTTGTCATCGGTCCACATACTCATTGTGCATTTTCTCCTTTATTTTTAATATATTATTTGTATTATAGTGCAACTTGTGATATAATTCAATCATATTTTTAGGTATTGTGATATATCTATGATTCTATCAACCTTTTACCTCAGGAGAATGGCTATGATTATTACGAAATTTGAGACATGGTGGGTAACTCGTGACAAGTGTCTGTTCGATGAAAAACGTCAGGGCGGAGCAAAAATGGGCTGGGATGTTTTCGCAATTAAGCTGACTGCCGATGACGGCACAGAGGGGATTGCAACCTGTATGGCTGCCCGCAGCGGCGGTGTCACCGAAAGCTATCTTCATGACAGCATCGCCCCGATCCTGCTCGGGCGCGATCCCCATGACCGGGAAGCACTCTTCTATGAATTATGGAATGTGGATCGCCATGAAGCGTTCTTCCCGGTATTTCTTCCGGGACCGGTGGATGTAGCGCTCTGGGACATGTGCGCGAAGGCTACCGGTCTTCCGCTTTACAAGTACATCGGCGCTTACCGTACCAAACTTCCAGTGTATGCCAGCGGAAATTTCCATGCTATTGTACAGGAATATGTGGACGAAGCTCTCTACTACAAGAACAAAGGAATTTTAGGATACAAGGCTCATCCGGGCGGACCTGTCGAATTTGATATGAAGGTTCACGAGGCTGTACGGGAGGCTGTAGGGCCGGGTTACACTTTGATGAGTGATCCGGTAGGCGAATATACCTTAGATGATGCGGTACGCGTCGCAAGACAGTTAGAGCGTCTTGGTTACGAATGGTTCGAAGAGCCATTCCGCGATTTCGAACTCTACAAATACACGGAACTCTGCAAAACTGTCGATATTCCGATCGCGGCCACAGAGACAACCCGCGGCTGCCACTGGGGTGTTGCTCAAAGTGTTGCTCAGCATGCCGCCGATATCGTACGCGCGGATGTGAGCTGGAAGGATGGTGTCACCGGTACATTAAAGATCGCCCATATGGCCGACAGTTTCGGGTTAAACTGTGAGATCCATACAACGACTATGAACTACATGGATCTTGCCAATGTCCATGTAAGCTGCAGTATCAGAAACTGCAAATATTTTGAATACTTTGTTCCTGAGGACAATTACAGACTTCCGATGAAGGGAGATCTGCCGATCAGGGACGGCTATATCTATGTCCCGGATAAACCAGGCGTCGGTGCCGAGCTTGACTGGGATCTGATCAACGCAAACTGCCACAGCTATCGCTGTCAGAGTTTATAGTTACTGATTTTTCAGGAGGATCATCATCATGAAAGAATTAGAAGGACGCGTCGGCATCGTTACCGGCGGAAGCAGTGGAATCGGGTACGCGATTGCAAATGTACTGGCTGAAAATGGTGCTGCTGTATATGTTATCAGCCGCACCGGAAAAGTCAAAGACGGCATTGCGCCGTCCGCCCCGGGTGTCACACACCTCAAAGGTGACGTCACCGATTATGATGGGATGAAACGAATTGTGGATGAGATTGCCGGAAAGTCCGGCCTCGATTTTCTTGTAAATAACGCCGGTATTACAAAAAAAGCCCGGGCCGAGGTATTTCCGCTGGATGATTTTAAGCACATTCTTGATGTGGATGTGACAAGTCTGTTCGCTCTGAGCCAGATCTGCTACCCATATTTAAAAGAGAGTAAACACAAAGGACGTATCATCAACATCAGCAGCATGGCGGCACATCTCGGCTTCTCTGAGGTCGTTCCCTACTGCGTCAGCAAATCTGCCGTATGCGGCCTGACCCGCGGTCTTGCCGTTGAATGGGCAAATGACAACATCTGTGTCAACAGCATCGCCCCGGGCTGGTTCCCGAGCGAGATGAATAAACAGGTCATGACTCCCGAAAGAAAGGCTGCGATCCTTGGCAGAATGCCGGTTCACGCTTTCGGTGACACAAGAGATCTGGGTGCTATGGCGAAGTTTTTGATCAGCGACGGTGCTACATATATCACAGGACAGGATTTTGCAGTTGATGGCGGCGCACTGGCTTATGGATTCTAATTTTTCTCGGATAAGATAATAAAATTTATATTGGCAGGACTTTTTCCGGGCGCATTCTTTGTATACACGTCTCCGCAAAAGGCCCTGCCTTTTGAAAAACGCGCACCGCATTCTCGTTACTTCAGTGATGAGTTAGGTGCGCTATTTATTTACAATAGCATCGAACATATGTTTACATGATGAGTTCCATATGGTATAATATCCATATGGATATCCATATGGAAAAAGATATATTTACTATTAAAGAAAATTCTCTTTCGTATGGTAGAGGATATGTGTACTCGCTTCAATATCATCTGGTCTGATGCACGAAATACCGGAAGAAAGTTCTGGCCAATGGTGTAGATCAGGAGTGCAAAGAAATGTTGCAGGAAATCGCACAAGAATATCAATTTCGGCTCCTTGCGATGGAAGTAATGCCGGACCATATCCACCTGTTACTGGATTGTAAACCGCAGTTCTTTATTTCGGATATGATCAAGATCATGAAAGGAAATCTTGCGAGACAGTTGTTTCTTGTACATCCGGAACTGAAAAGGGAACTGTGGGGCGGACATCTCTGGAACCCATCTTACTGTGCTGTGACCGTCAGTGACCGAAGCCGGGAACAGATCATGGCTTATATCGAAGGACAGAAAGAAAAAGAGAACAGAAAGTAGAGGAAACTTATGCAGGTCGTATCCAGCTATGGCGCAGAAATTAAAAATAAGAATATCCCGATCCGCCATACGCTGGCGCTTTACCGGGAGGCGGTCCGCTGTCTGACGGAGATATATGAGACTGTATGGACAGAGTTATCCATGATCGATCAGATAAAACGGAGATTTAACGAGGCGGAACATCTGGTACATGAAACAAAGAAGAATCATGCAAGATTTGACTTCGATGCCCGTTTCCCGAAAATGCCGTCATATCTGAGAAGAGCGGCGATCCAGCATGCGCTCGGGAGTGTTTCCTCGTACCATACAAGGTTGGAACAGTGGAAAAATGGAGCGCTTTCCGGAAAACCGAAGCTTGTATATGAAAACCATGCGATGCCGGTATTTTATCGGAATGTCATGTACAAACCAGGAGAAGAGAGTGAAGATGCGGCCTGTCTGAAACTTTATGATGGCCATGACTGGAAATGGTTCCGCACAGGTCTGCTTCATACGGATGTGGAGTACCTGCGCAGGCACTGGTCCGGAAAAAAGTCTTCTGCTCCGGTTTTGGAAAAACGACATCAGAAATATTTTCTCCGCTTTTCTTATACGGAAGAAGTTACATTATCAAAAACACCTGTAAAGGATCAGCTCATCTGCAGTGTGGATCTCGGGATCAATACGGATGCAGTCTGCAGTATCATGCGGTCAGACGGAACTGTCCTGGACCGGAAATTTATCAATTTCCCCAGTGAAAAAGACCGGCTGTCCCATGTACTCGGAAGGATCCGGAGATTCCAGAAGGAACACGGTTCCAAGCAGATCGGAAGCCGATGGGCGTATGCGAAACGTCTGAATACAGAACTTGCCAGAAAGACTGCCCGTTCGATCGCAGAATATGCTCATGAGAATCATGCGGATGTGATCGTGTTTGAGTACCTGGAAATGAAGGGAAAGATTTCAGGAAAGAAACGACAGAAACTGCATCTTTGGAAGAAACGGGAGATCCAGACTATGTGTGAACACAAAGCACACCGGTATGGGATCCGTGTGTCCCGTGTCTGCGCATGGAATACCAGTCGCCTGGCGTATGATGGAAGCGGACCGGTCAGCCGTGATCCGAAGAACCACAGCCTGTGTGTTTTCCAATCTGGAAAACAGTATAACTGTGATCTGTCAGCATCCTACAATATCGGAGCGAGATACTGGATCCGGGAAATCATAAAAACCTTACCGGAAACGGAAAGGTCTTCACTGGAGGCAAAAGTACCTGCGGTGAAGCGCAGAACCTCATGCGTTTATGCAGACCTGCTCATCATTCAGAATGAGTATGGATGTTCGAAAGCTGCATAAACACAGGCAGATATCCGGAGGACTACCTGTTATGTGGAACCCAGCCGTATCCGGCATGGAAGATGCGCATATCTGCGCAGTTCTAAGTTTCAGGCGTATCCGCCGATATCCGGTCTTGCCGTTTAAAACGGCTGAGAAGCACGTGACTTTAGTCATGTGAGGTTCACAAAGAAAAATCTGCGGTCAATTTCTCTCTCGAGTTATCTGACCACAGATTTTTTAGAGGATGTATCGTATAGTTTTTATGAAATACCTTATTTATATTTTCCAGCTTACATGAATCTGGAAACCGCCTTGCGGATCTGCGGACCCGCGATGATCGCAATGATGATCTTCGCTGTGTCGCCCGGAAGATACGGGATAACGCCGATGCCGAGAGCTGCCACGAAGCTCATTCCGAGCTGTCCCGCAAGCCATGCGGTTCCGAAGATATAGCAGATCGCCATTCCGATGATCATTCCGACTACATGCATGTAGATCTTTGCCGGAAACTTCTCAACGAAGAAGCCTGCGATCGCTGCCAGAAAGATAAATCCGATCAGGTAGCCGCCGGTCGGTCCGAGAAGCTTACCGACACCGCCACTAAATCCGGAGAATACCGGAAGTCCTACTGTTCCTAAGAGCAGGTATAATACATAGCTCGCTACGGAAAGCTTCATTCCGAGAATATACGCCATAAAGAAGATGACAAGGTTTGTCAGGCTGATCGGTACCGGGCTGATCGGAATCGGAAGTGCCATCGGTGCCAGGATACAGGTAATCGCTGTCATAAGTGCTGTCACCGTCATCTGCGCGGTGGACATGTGTTTTGCTGTTGTCTTTTCCATCTTTGTTTTCCTCCCAACATCCATCATTTCTGCCGCCGGATCTTAAATTCTATCGTTCTTAAATTCTACATTCCGGTACGCATATCACAAAATGGAATTGTTCTGATCGATTCTTTTCCTATCATACGCAGATTCCGTGCATTTGTCAACCCGCTTTTATTATTTGGTTTACATTTTTCCCCTTTTCTTTTTTGCCTATAATCTTCCTGTGTGCCATTTACCCGCCCAGGAAAACGTGCTATACTCTATGTACTTGTCCTCCCACCGCCAACTGGGAGAATTTAGCAGTTACCAGTTATCAGTACAGAGCAGTGTCCGCATGCATCACCGATGCGCTGCACGCGTTTTATATGCCGGACATAAGGAGATTCACTATGAAAATGAAAAGCGGAAACGAACGAAAAAAAATCATCCGGGAACTCCTGAACAGGACTGATCAGGAATTTACAGATGAAGAGCTGATCCATCAGCTGATCATGACAAACATCACAGAAAATTCCAATGAGACAGAAAAGCTGTCCTTCGGCCAGAGAGCATCCGACGCAGTAGCGAAATTTGCCGGAAGCTGGGCATTTATCTTCAGCTTTATCGCTGTCATGGTCGGATGGATGGCTGTCAACGTTATCCTTGGAACGAAGGCCTTTGATGCCTACCCGTTTATCCTTTTAAATCTGGTACTTTCCTGCATTGCTGCCATTCAGGCTCCCCTTATCATGATGAGCCAGAACCGACAGGAGGCAAAGGACAGACAACGCGCGGAAAACGACTTTAAGGTCAATTTAAAGAGTGAACTCATTATCGATGACCTGCACAAAAAAATGGATCTGATCATCGAAAACCAGAAAAAGATCAACCATCGTCTGGATATGCTGGAACAGACCGGCAAGGCTATAGACACGCCAAAATCTGGATCCCCTATCCACAATGCTTAATACAAAATAAGAATGTGCCTTGGCACATTCGCGCGGTCACTTGCGACAATCTACATCTTCACGCAAGTACACAAATATTCCGCAGTACAGTTTTTCTGTACTGCGGATTTTATACAGGAGAGTTTTATTATGGCTGCTGAAAATGATCTCGGCCGTGACGACATAAAAAAACTCGTCGTCCGGATCGCAATTCCCAGTATGCTGGCACAGTTTGTCAGCGTCCTTTACAGTATCGTAGACCGCATGTATATCGGAAATATCCCCGGCTCCGGCGACATGGCACTGGCGGGGGCCGGTGTCTGCGGTCCGGTAGTCACTATGGTCGGCTCCGTCGCGTTTCTCGTGGGAATCGGCGGTGCCCCGCTTATGAGCATGAAGATGGGACAGGGCGATAAAGAGGCCGCCGAGCGGATCCTCGCCAACTGTTTCCTCATGCTGGCAGTATGTTCCATCCTCATGGTGGCCTGCATCTACCCGATCCGCATTCCGATGCTGCGGTATTTCGGTGCCAGCGATATCACACTGCCCTACGCAAACGCATATTTTACGATATATCTGACCGGAACTGTATTCGCCCTAATGTCCACAGGTATGAACCAGTTTATCATCTGTCAGGGCTTTGCAAAAACCGGCATGTACTCCGTCATCCTCGGCGCGGTGCTGAACATCATTCTGGATCCAATCTTCATCTTCGGCCTCCACATGGGCGTCTCCGGTGCCGCCGTCGCAACCGTCATCTCCCAGATGGCGAGCTGCGCTTTCGTCCTGAGGACACTGTTCGGGAAAAATATGCCGGTGCGCATCACCTTCGGCGGTTACAGCTGGCGGCTGATCCGCAGAGTGCTCACCATCGGCTTTACCCCATTTATCATCATCGCCATGGATAACGTCATGATCATCACCATGAACGCGATCCTGCAAAAATACGGCGGTGCGGAGCGCGGAGACCTTCTGATCACCTGCGCAACCATTGCCCAGAGCTTCATGCTCGTAGTCACCATGCCTCTCGGCGGTATCACCAGCGGAACTCAGGCTGTTCTTGCCTACAATTTCGGAGCCGGAAAGACCGACCGCGTAAAAAATGCGCAGAAGTACATCTTTAGCCTTGCTGCGGCATACACCGCTCTGCTCTTCGTCCTTGCGCGTACCATCGGCGGCCTGTTTGTCCGTCTCTTTACAGCAGACCCGGTCGTTGCCGCAGAAGCGCTCCGGGCGATCCGGATCTTCACTCTGGCGATCATCCCGCTGGCATTCCAGTATGAGATCGTCGACGGTTTCACCGGTCTTGGTCAGGTACAGGTTGCCCTGCCGCTTTCCTTCTTCCGAAAAGGCGCATACTTTGTATCCCTGTTCCTGCTTCCCGCGATGTTCGGAGCTGAAGCGGCGTTTTACGCAGAACCGGTATCTGATATCCTTGGACCGATTGCTTCGGTGATCGTGTATCTCACTTCGATGAAGAAGGTTCTGGCGAAAGCCGGGGCTAATTAACCGGTTCCGCCAAAACTAAGTGTAAATACGCAAAAACAGAGCATATATCTTCGCATGCCAATGTTTTACATAGGTTATGGTTGAATATATGCTCTGTTTTTTATGTCTGCAGACAGTTTACACTGCCATTTTCTATCTCAATTCAGGCGGCAGCAGAATCAGTCATCATTCTCTTCACTCTCAGTGATCGTATATGTGAATCTCTTTCTCGCCATCTCATCGCTCTCAAGGTACTCGTCGTAGGTCGTGATCTTATCGATCAGCTGGCCGTTGATGATCTCCATGATACGGTTTGCAGTCGTCTCTACGACCTGATGGTCACGGGAGGAGAAGATGATCACGCCCGGGAACTTCTTCATTCCGTTGTTCAGGGCTGTGATGGACTCCATGTCCAGATGGTCAGTCGGCTCATCAAACATCAGTACGTTCGCGCCGGAGATCATCATCTTGGAGAGCATGCAGCGCACCTTCTCACCACCGGAGAGAACTTTTACCTTTTTTACGCCGTCTTCACCGGCAAACAGCATTCTTCCGAGGAATCCGCGGACATATGTGACATCTTTTTCCGGGGAGTACTGGGTCAGCCAGTCTACGATCGTATCATCATTGTTGAACTCTGCGCTGTTATCCTTCGGGAAGTACGCCTGAGTCGTTGTGAGGCCCCATTTGTAGCTTCCGGAATCCGGCTCCATCTCACCGGAGAGGATCTTGAAGAGTGTGGTCTTCGCAAGCTCGTTCGGTCCTACAAGGGCAACCTTGTCCTCTCTTCCCAGGGTAAAGGAAATATTGTCGAGAACCTTTACGCCGTCGATGGTCTTTGTAAGTCCCTCAACGGAGAGAACCTCGTTTCCGATCTCACGGGCCGGACGGAAGTCGATATACGGGTATTTTCTGCTGGACGGGCGGATCTCGTCAAGCTCGATCTTCTCTAACGCACGTTTTCTGGATGTCGCCTGCTTGGACTTGGAAGCGTTGGCGGAGAATCTCTGGATGAACTCCTGCAACTCTTTGATCTTCTCCTCTTTCTTTCTGTTTGCTTCCTTCATCTGCTTGATCATCAACTGGCTGGACTCGAACCAGAAATCATAGTTTCCGGCATAGAGCTGGATCTTGCCGTAGTCGATATCAGCGATCTGCGTGCAGACTTTATTTAAGAAATAACGGTCATGGGATACCACGATAACAGTATTCTCAAAGTTGATCAGGAACTCCTCAAGCCATGCGATCGCGTCGAGATCCAGATGGTTCGTCGGCTCATCGAGGAGCAGGATATCCGGGTTTCCGAATAATGCCTGGGCGAGGAGAACTTTAACCTTCTGCGGTCCGAGAAGGTCTTTCATCGTTTTATAGTGGAGGTCTGTCTCGATACCAAGACCGTTTAACAGGTTCTCAGCGTCGGACTCCGCTTCCCATCCGTTCATGGTTGCGAACTCGCCTTCGAGCTCTGCAGCCTTGATTCCATCTTCGTCTGTGAACTCTTCCTTCATGTAGATCGCGTCTTTTTCCTTCATAATGTCATAAAGGCGCTTATTTCCCATGATAACGGTATCGAGAACTGTGTACTCGTCGTATTTAAAGTGGTCCTGCTGTAAGAAGGAAAGACGCTGACCCGGAGTGATCGCAACTTCACCGTTTGTCGGCTCGAGCTGACCGGATAAGATCTTTAAAAATGTGGACTTTCCGGCACCGTTGGCACCGATCAGACCATAACAGTTTCCTTCTGTGAATTTAATGTTTACGTCTTCAAATAAAGCTTTTTTTCCGACACGGAGTGTCACATTATTTGCACTAATCATTTTCTAAATCTCCTTTTAACTGACAAGGGGTATCTGTGAAATGCGCCTTAGCGCATCCCCCGCGCCGGGCACAAACAGCCTGCCTCGGATCTAAACCCTGGCAGAACTTAAAACGATAACCTTCCGCAAATGTCTCCAGCCTGCCGGTCAGTTATCAAAGTCCTTCTTATTCTATTAAAGAACACAAGTTTTTGCAAGGCTTTTCGCGAAAAAAGCCTGTTTTTCAAGGAAAAATCCTATCCAACAAAAGAACTGCCGCTCCAAGTACAACTCGGAACGGCAGTTCTCTTAGTTTCTCTTCTATTCGAATTAGAGTTTAACTACGTTAACAGCGCGAAGCTTCTTGCTGTTCTTCGGATCCTGCTCTGTGTCGAAAGTAACCTTCTGGCCCTCTTCAAGAGTCTTGAAGCCGTCGCCTACGATTGCGGAAAAGTGTACGAATACGTCGTCGCCGCCATTATCGTTGGAGATGAATCCGTAGCCTTTCTCAGAATTGAACCACTTAACTGTACCGTTGTTCATTTTGGTACCTCCATAAAAAATTGAATTTTTCCGTACTAAGACTATTGGAAATCCCCACACATCGCTGTTGGTCTTTATTTCAAAAAACTCACATGCTTTTGTAATTCATCGTATCGCGCAAATGACTTACAAAAACATGTGAGTTCAATAGTGCATCGGAATTAACTTAACAATATCACACTTCTGGTCTTGTGTCAATCGAATTTCCAAGAAACGGGCGGTCTGTTTTATCCTTACGAACCGCCCGTTTTTCCTTATTTCTCGGCACTGTGCCGCGTACCGCAAACATCTGTTTTTCTCGACAAAAATTGACTTTTCCCTTCGGTAATTCTACCGTGATTTTTGTATTTTTTTCGATCTAAAACCGTCCGAATGTATCGACCAGCCATGACAGATGGTTGATATGATCCTGCGTCAGCTCGCCCGGTTTCATTCTCCATCTCCAGTTGTTTCCCACCGTACCCGGCGTGTTCATTCTCGCCCAGCTATCGAGCTTTAAGACATCCTGCGCCTGGAAGATCACAACGCTGGCTACAGACGCGTAGGCGGTCTTTAAGACCTTGTCTACGACCTCATGCTGATGGGAGACACCCATGTAGTCTGCGATATACTGCAACTCCCACCACTGGCGCGCCTCCGGCTTAAAGTAGCCCACCAGAGTCTCGTTGTCATGGGTTCCGCCGTAAACGACGGAATTCGGGGAGTACATATGCGGCAGGTGCTCGTTGAAGCGGTCGCCGCTGAAGGCGAACTCGATGATCTTCATTCCCGGATATCCTGTCTCCTCAAGAAGCTCCTTGACCTCCGGAACAAAGATTCCAAGATCCTCCGCGATGATCTTCGTGTCACCGATGACCATGTTGATGGCATCTGTGAGCTTCTTTCCAGGTCCCTTTAACCACTCGCCTGTCTTTCCGTCCTCGGAACCCGCCGGAATCGCGTAGTACTGGGTTACACCGATAAAGTGGTCGATACGGACCACGTCATACAGGCGGGCAGACGCTTTCATGCGCTCCTTCCACCATGCGAAATCGGTCTTTTCCTGAACATCCCAGCGGTAAAGCGGATTGCCCCAGAGCTGTCCCGTCTCGCTGAATGCGTCCGGCGGAACTCCGGCAACCTTGATCGGAGTCAGGTTCTCCTCATCCAAAAGGAATAACTCCGGGTGGGTCCAGACATCCGCGCTGTCAAGTGCCACGTAGATCGGAATATCACCGATGATGGAGATTCCCTGCTCATTCGCATATGCGCGGAGCTTTCCCCACTGCTGGTAGAATTTATACTGTAAAAACTTCCAGAAGTCGATCTCGTCCTTCAATTCCTCGCGGTAGGACTCCACCGCTTCTTTCTTCCGGAACCGGATATCTTCCGGCCATGCCAGCCATTCTTTATTATCAAAATGGAACTTTAACGCCATGTAAAATGCGTAATCATTCAGCCAGAACCAGCTGTCCATACAGAACTTCTCGTAGCCCTGTTCCTCGCGGTACTCACTTCTCGCGTACGCCTTTTTCAACAGTGGAAACCGGTACCAGAACACCGCGTCGTACGCCACCTGGGTCGGATTATCCCCCCAGTAACAGGCGTTGATCTCGTCCTGTGTGAGAAGTCCCTCCTTCACCAGGGTATCCAGATCGATAAAGTACGGATTTCCCGCAAAAGCGGAAAATGACTGGTACGGGCTGTCCCCGTAGCTTGTCGGTCCCACCGGCAGAACCTGCCAGTATTTCTGTCTTGCTTTCTTTAAGAAGTCCACGAAATCATAGGCCGCACTGCCAAATGTACCGATTCCGTATGGTGACGGCAGGCTTGACACCGGCATCAGAATTCCGGCTCCGCGCTCCAGCATTGTCTTCATATTTGTATCCCCTTCTGTCCGGCAGATCCCCGCCTGTTTGTCTTTTACCATTCAGCATTTTACCGTCCATAACGGCTCACAGCCCGGCACATATTATGCGCAGGGCTGTTGCTGATTTCTTCTGTATCGTCCACCTTCTACACTCCGCTGTTCATGCCATGCGCAGACAGCAACAGAAACTTTCTGGTGAATTAACGATTCTTCTTGATTCTCTCGTCGTTTTCAAGGACTTTCTTCGCGATCATGATAAAGTGGAGCTTGAAGTTATCCTCTGTATCGTTTACGTCAAGTCCGGTATTGATGCGGACCATATTTAAGCTTGTCTTTACATCATCCTCAGACATTCCGAGCTGTCTTGCAGTCTCAGCGATGTCCTCTTTGCATTTGTAGTATTTCGCGAGAACCCGCTTCTCAGTCTCACCGAGCTGTTTTAAAACGGTTCTGGTAAGGCGGTCACCGAAGTTTACAACCATCTGGTTGATGCTGCTGTAAATCTCCATACCCATGTATTCAAGGATCACACGGTCTTTCTTGAAGATCTCGCCGGCCTTTACCGCATCCTGGGCATTGATGTATGTATGCTTGATTCCCTTGATTCCGCTCTCGATCGTACCGATGCCGACGCGGATCTTTCTGTCAGAATTGATCTTTTCTACCTGCTCAAGGGCTGTCTCCTTGATCTGCGGGATCAGGTCACGCATTGCGGATTTGTCGTTCATGATCAGGATCACGCATACGCCGCTGTCGCAGGTGATAATCTGCTTTCCACCGATCTTCTTGTTGATATCGGAGAGAGCGATGATCGCGTTTGCCGCGTCTGTGAGCTTCTCACGGTCTTCCGGTTTTACATTCATATCAGACGGATACTGGAAAGAGACCGCCATAAAGGTGTCCATATCCACGTCGAAACCAAGCTGTCTTCCAAACTGTTTTACCAGATCCTCGTCCTCGTAGTATCCGATTACGATGTCATTAAAATAAGCCGATAATGTGATATCTGTCGTGTTCTTGTTCATGAAATACACCCCTCATTTCTATATATTCGCCGCCGCTCTTTCTGTCCCTTCACCGGATCCGTATGCGGCGGACAATGCTCTCCGGGAAAGCTTAATTATAAGAAAAATCTTCTTATTTGTCAAGATGTCTGACAATATTTCTCAGTATTGCTATGACTTTTTGCAATTTTGAAAGATACCAGCAGTAAAACCAGCCTTCAAAATGATTTTCCATGGATTTTATCTCATTCCAGATGCATTTAGTTTACATAACTTTTCAGAGAAATTGCCTGATGCTGTCGTTCTGAAATTAACTCAGCATCTCACCTATCTTTTCCAACGTATCCGCCTCGTAATCCACATGCACCCCGGCTGTATTCTCCTGATGGTGCGGGTTGTACCACAGGGTATCGATTCCGGCATTGTTTCCTCCACGGATGTCAGAAGTCAGGGAGTCACCGATGATCAGCATGTTCTCCACGTCATTTCTGCCCATCTTTTTAAAGCAGTAATCGAAGTACTCCTGCTGCGGCTTCTGGTATCCGGACTCCTCTGAAACATAGATTCCCTGAAACAGTTTATCCAGTCCTGCTGCCGCGAGGCGTTTATACTGGGTCTCAGCGACGCCGTTTGTAACGATATGAAGCTCATAGCGATTCTTTAAGCCATTAAGGAGGTCCATGACTCCGTCTAAAAGAAACGCACTCTCATTTAATGTCTGGCGGTACAATCCATCGACCTCAGCGCCATTTACCTTGATTCCGAAGTCACTGAAGAAATCCTCAAATCGCAGGCTTAACACCTGCTCTCTCGTAAGTTCCCCGCGCTCCAACTTCTGCCAGTAGCTTTTGTTCAGATGGTGGTACTTCTGCATGTTCTCCTCTGTAGCCGGTACGCCAAAGTGGGTGAGTACCCGCTCGATGCCGATCTTCTCCGCCTTGTCGAAATCCAGAAGTGTTCCATCCACATCAAAAAGAAGCACCTGGTATTTTTTCATAACTTGTTTGCTCCTGTTCTTTATTTCTCACAATTCTCAGCTTTGCCTCCTCCTGCATTGCTGAAAACCGCTGCACTCCCCGGATCCAGCTCCAACCGGACTCTCTGAGTCTTATCAGCCCGATGCCAGGGAGCTCTGCTGTATGTTCTTAATCCTTGTATACAATCTTTCCACCGCAGATCGTATACTTCACACGACCGAAAAGCTTTGTTCCGATAAACGGCGTGTTGTGGGACTTGGACGCGATCTCATCATCTGTAACGATCCATTCCTCGTTCTCATTGAAGATCACGATATCCGCATCTTTGCCCTCCGCGAGATATCCCTTATCAAAATGGTATAATTTCGCCGGATTCACGCACATCTTCTCCACAAGCTGCATGGTAGTCAAGTGGCCTTTCTTCACAAGCTCTGTCACCGCAAGGCCGAGAGCAGTCTCAAGACCAATGATTCCACTCGGTGCTTTCCATACCGGAAGAACTGCCTTTTCCTCCGCGCTGTGCGGAGCGTGGTCGGTGGCGATCATATCGATGGAGCCGTCCTTGATTCCTTCAATAATTCTCTCGCGGTCCTTCGCGGTTCTAAGGGGCGGGTTCATCTTCGCCATTGCGCCATGTTCTAAAACAGCAGTCTCATCTAATGTGAAATGGTGAGGTGTGACCTCCGCTGTCACGTTTGCTCCAAGCTCTTTCGCAAGCTTCACAGCCTTTACGGATGTGGCGGAGCTGATATGCTGGATATTGACTGACGCGCCTGTGTGCAGGGCGATCATGCAGTCACGGGCCACGAGAGAATCCTCAGCAAGTGCCGGGGAACCTGTGATTCCAAGCTCTTTTGCGACTGCACCTGCGTTGATTCCGTTCTCGGAGATGAATGCCGGGTCTTCCTCATGGAAGCTCAGCGGTACATTTAACTCTTTCGCCTTCTTCATGGCCTCGTAGACGAGTTTCTCGTTCATCAGCGGGATTCCATCGTCCGTAAATCCAACAGCTCCTGCTGCCTTTAAGGCGTCCATATCCGTGAGCTCCTGCCCCTTCATTCCAACAGAAACGCATGCGGCCGGAAGAACATTGATACCTGTCTTCTCTCCTTCTGCGATGATATATTTTACGGTCTCCACATTGTCTACCGGCGGTTTTGTATTTGCCATGGTGACAACCGTTGTGTATCCGCCCTTTTTCGCTGCGGCGGAGCCTGTCTGGATATCCTCTTTGTATGTAAGTCCCGGATCGCGGAAGTGAACATGGACGTCAATGAGGCCCGGCGCTACGACACAGCCGTCTGCGTCGATCACCTGCTCATAGCTTCCATCATCTTCCACTTTTCCGATGGTCTTTATCTTTCCCCCCTCAAGGACAACGTCCAGGATCTCGTCGGTATTGCTCTTTGCATCCACTACACGCCCGTTTTTAATCAGAATCATTTTAACTCCTCCTGTTTTATCTGTTTCTATGTTTCCTATCTCTGACCGGCTGCTGTTTTTCTTTTCAGCAAGAATGTTTTCCTTCATCTCTGCCTGATGTGTGAATTTTCATATGTCTGGCCGTCGGACCTTTTTATCACTTTCTTGTCGGCACGATCTCCAGCCAGTAATTATCCGGATCTGTGATAAAGTAGATCCCCATTTTCTCATTTTCAAAGCAGATGCATCCCATCTCTTTGTGCTTTGCGTGAGCCGCCTCAAAATCATCTACCCGGAATGCAAGATGGAACTCATTGTCTCCAAGATCATAGTGATCCTTCTCCCAGTCCCTGAGCCATGTGAGCTCTAACTGGTGCGGTGTCACGCCGTCTCCGAGGTATACCAGGATAAAGCTCCCGTCCGCCGCTTCTTTTCTTCTTACTTCCTTTAATCCAAGCGCTTCCTCATAGAATTTTAAGGACTTGTCAAGATCTGTAACGTTAAAATTGTTGTGCGCAAATGTGAATTTCATGGTGTTCTCCTCTCAATTTATATTTGTTTCACATTACGATGTCGGGGACAAAAGAATCCCTGTATAATTATGTAAAATATCATCCGGCTGGATTGCGTCCGATACCATAGAAATTTCAAGCTTATACTCTGTTCCCTCTTCGCCAATCGAGCCATGTACCGGTACATACCGGTCAAAGCAGACATTTTGTTTTTTCTTTGTTGTGACAATTAACGAAACGTACTCTTCCGTTGTCAGAAGCTTGTAGTAAACATCTTCTTCCGGAAATGTATTTCTCGCCCGGTCGATCATATCTGCATAGTTGTAATCTTCTGATCCATCATCCGAACCGGACCTTTTTCCGTTGATCGCAGCCTGCAGCTTTTCTAAAACAGCTGCCGTCCTTGCCTCATTTTTCCTTTGTTCGATTTCTGACGCAATACTCACCTGCAGTGAAATGATCAGTACGATTCCTGTCATGCCAGCTATAGTCGTCAACCATACAGCGATTATCTTTGATTTCTTTTTCTTCTCGTCCTCTCTTGTAAGCCGGGTACAAGAAAATTCTTTTACAAAGGATGGCTGATTTTTATTTCCGTAAGCAATAATGGCATCTATCGTGTCATATCCCTCTTCAACACTGTACTTTCTCCAGACAGCATGCTCTGAATAAAACTTTTCCAGCCTATCGTAGAAACGCGGGAACCATCCCGTGTACCGCTTCCTTCGAATGAAAAATACGCTGATTCCGCCAATAAGAATCGTAAAATATCCGACTCCTATCACCCCGTAATAAAGGCCTTCTATTTTCGATACCTGTTTTTCCGGCAGTATGGCAAGGAAATGATACTCACCATCCGTTTCCTTCTCCCAGTATGTCTGAAGCCTGTTTCCGTAAGAATACTGTACCGGATCCATTCCAAGTTCGGCAAGTGTATACTGTACATGCTCACCTTTATTTGGATCTTTCAGACGCAATGACTGTCCATCTTCCTGTACAACTGCGATGACATTCTTTTTTCCTGTGAGTTTATAGCCCGTTATGCTCTGAAAAGGATCATACAGCCCAGCACCGAAAAACCATGTCAATGATAAGATCATATAAATAACGAATAGTGTTATGAGTTCTTTCCACACGTTATATTTCAATGACTTCTCTATCATTTCTTTTTCGTACTCAGGAATTCCAGGTAATGTAATGTACCAGGAAGCAAACCGTTCTCTTTTCGCTTCTTCATCCATCACTTTTCCGATATTTATTGAGGTCGCAAGCTGCATTTTATTCCCCCTCTCAGATTTCCCAGCCTTCTCCCTCTTCATGGATCTCAACGATCCTGTCACGGTATCCCGCCGAACACGGCATTTTTTTCAGCCGCTCCGCCACATCGTATTCCCCCCAGAAGTGCATCGGGAAAATATGTTTCACGTCGACTTCCTTCACGAAATCATCGATTCCCAAGTAAAAATATTCACCGAGTCTCGGATCCAGCGGTAAAAACGCAATATCCGCCTTCCTGCCATGCATCTTTGCGATCTCCTCCCGGTAAGCCTTCGTCATATTCTTATTCCACTGCGGATCTTCCCCATCCCAGTACCAGTGGTTTAAATCTCCGGCATGGTAGATCTCCAGGCCATCCACACTGCACCAGAACGCGACGCCCTCATCCGTGGACTTAAATCCCTCGACCTTCAGCGTTCCGTCATCCAGTATCTGCCCCGGATTTAAAAATTCTGTCTTTCCTTTACAAGATTCCGGAACCCGCTTGCTCCAGATATCAAATGCCAGAATATAATGGATCTTCGGATGTTTCTCCTCCAGTTCAAAGATCACCTTTGAAAAATGATCCGGATGTCTGTGACTGGCGAACACATAGAGCGGTTTTTCCTCCGAAAACTCCGGCAGCTTCCCCTGGAAATAGTCAAACAGCAGGTACGCCGACTCCGTCTCCACGAGAAACGCGCTGTGATGAATGTATGTGATCTTCATGTCTTAAAACCTCTTTCCGCACTTCGGGCAGTATTCAAAGTTTTCCTTCGTCTCATAACCGCAGTTCGAACACCGCTTCAACGGCACATCCCAGGCCGGGGCATCATGTCCCTCTGAGACGAGCGTCAGATCTTCCTCCCGGATCGAAACATCCTCTCCCGCGGCGATCCGCTTTCCGACTTCCTCATTCAGCTGGTAGACAGTCCCGCAGCAGCTTGTCTTCACATAATATTTCCGTCCCCATTTAAAGATCGGAATAAAGAAAAAGGACAGGCACATATAGGTCATAAACACCTGATACCGTCCATATCTCCCGCAGCGGCCACAGATCATCGCCGCCGCGTTATAAACCAGCTCTTTTGTCCCCTGAGTAATTCCGCCAATAAAAAACATTGGGTTCCTCCAGTAATCTTATTTTAGTAGCCTAAATTTTCCCCAACGATCACAACCTTGATCCGTCCGTCATATCGGGATCTCCGTGTGACAACAATCGAGCAGCACATGCAGTCCGGGGACTGACAATCCATGCAGACTCCCTTTACACCACATGGCGTTTTCCGGCCGGTAGCATCTGCAATGATCGGACAAGCCTGCGTCTGGATCCGGTCGATCCCATCCTCAATACTCCGCACTATCTTATTCATTCCGACAACAATGATCACCTGTCTGGGTCCATGGATCAGACAGGCCACACGGTTTCCCGCACCGTCAATATTGACCAGTTCGCCTTTTACGGTGATCGCATTCGTTCCCATAAGGAAACAGTCCGCACTGCAGGAGCCGAGATATGAAGGATTTCCCATCGTCTCTTTATCTTTCATCGGATAATCCCGCATCTCATGTCCGGATTTCTCCAATTCAGCCAGAATCCCCAGCTCCCGGACCGATGCCGAGCCGCCCCAGCCGATGGAAGCACCGGGTTCGATCAGCGAGAGTACCGTTTCCACTGCCTCTTTCTTATCCCGGCAATAGATTCCCTCCATATTTCTTTTTTTCAAATTACAAATGACATTTTCTGCCATCCGTTTTTTTGCATCCTCCAACATCGTACCTCTCTCCTTTATAACTGCCTGACCATCGTTTTTCCGATGCTTCGCATTTCAAATCGACAAAATTCACCATTACCACTGTATTGTACGGAATTTTCAATTCAGAAAATTTCGATCCGTATACAGTAACCACTTTCTCAGTGCTAATTGTAGCATACTCTTCCCATATCTTGCAATTCCTGCTCAAATATTTTATACTGGAATCCATCAGCATGTTACTGTTCGTGCCTTGCGCAAACAGTGGCATCGGCGTCCATCCGACCCGCTGCGTGACTACCTGAAACACAATTTTATAAAAGAGGAAAATATTTTGAGTATAAACCCAATGATGTTTCTGCAGTTCAAAAACTCCTGGCAGACCTTTACAAGAAACCACCCGAAATTCCCGGCTTTCTGGCGTGCGGTCTACAAACATGGCATTCAGGAAAACATGATCATCGAATTTAAGGTTACAGAACCGGACGGCAAAGAACTCGCCTCCAACATCCGCGTGACCAAATCCGATCTGGAACTTTTTGAGAATCTGAAAAAAATGATCACAGACCAGTAAGTCTTTTTCTTGCAATTCGTGTACGAGTATTCTATACTTTATATGTCAGTGTCAGGCGGGAAAACGCCGCGCTGATCACACTTCCCCGGTTTAAATCCCGGATCTTTGCTGTCACTGTCAGGATCTCCGGTATTGTAAACTGTGGTATTCAGTAACTATTCAGTAGGTCTGCGCATTTACTGCGCTGATCGTAAGAAAACTTAGACTAGAAGGCAAAAATCATATCGGTACAGCCGATTTAGAATGGATTTTTGCGCGTAACTGTGAGGGTACTGAACAGTTACGGTATTCATTTAATCATGGAGGACAAACTTATGCTGGAAACTGGAATAAAAGGAAGACAGGAGGTTGTTGTCTCTGACGCAAACTCCGCAAAAACAATGGGAAGCGGCACACTCGACGTGTTCGCGACACCGGCTATGACCGCTTTAATGGAAAAGACCGCCTGGATGAGCGTTGCTGATCAGCTCGACGAGGGCTGCGGTACTGTGGGTACACTCTTAAACGTAACACACGACGCACCGACACCGCTTGGAATGACCGTATGGTGCGAGACTGAACTTGTCGAGGTAGACGGACGTCGTCTCGTATTCGATGTTGCCGCTTACGACGCCAAAGGAAAGATCGGCGGAGGCCGCCACGAGCGCTTCATTATCCAGAACGAAAAGTTCCAGGCGAAAGCGAACAAGAAGGCACTTGCTGAATAATTTTTTGTCTCCCGCCATCTCTAAATTTGGCGGGAGACAACTTTCTTTTTTATTTCATAAATATTCTTCTGATGTTCAATTCGTTTTAATCTGGTTCTTTTAATCTTTATCAAATCTTTTGATTCATGATTTATTAACCTTTTTTATTTCTAAATTACAATTCTATTGACTTATTGATATATATCTCATATCATATAAGGAGACACACAAAACACCAAAGAAAGAATTATTGACCGCACTTTTGAGAAAAAGAAACTATATTCAGAGGAGGGAACATGCATGACACTTCAGGAATATAAAAAACAGAAAATGCAAAATCCAGATTTTTCCGCCGCATATGACGAGATTCAACCGGAAATGGATATCATCCGGGCAATTATCGATGCCAGAATCAGTCAGAACATGACGCAAAAAGAACTTTCCGAAAGAACAGGAATCAACCAGACTGAGATCAGCCGTCTGGAAAACGGAAGTCGAAATCCATCCATCAAACTGCTTCAGCGCCTTGCCGAAGGAATGGGAATGACTTTAAAAATTTCTTTTGTTCCTAGGCAGACCCGCTGACCAGCCAGGAGGTACTCTATGATTTCAAAAAACTTAAAGAACTTCAACCTCCGCCAGATCGCCGACTCCGGTCAGTGTTTCCGTATGATTCCCTGTGCCCCGAATGATCCACAGACGGCTTACCGGGTCATCAGCGGCGGACATTTTCTTATTGTGGATCAGAATAGAGATGAGGTGATTTTTCACTGTCCCAATGACGAGTTTGCATTCTGGGATCATTATTTTGATCTTGGGACGGATTATGGTGCTTATATCCGCGCTGTTGACCCTGCGGATGAATATCTTTCAAAAGCGGCGGCTTTCGGCAGTGGAATACGGATCCTGAACCAGGATCTCTGGGAGATGATCATCACCTTTATTATCTCACAGCAAAAGACAATTCCGGCGATCCGAGCGCTAGTGGAGGCGCTGAGTGAGAAATATGGAACGCGGTATGAGTTGTCTTCCGGATATTATTATGCGTTTCCAACTCCTGAAGAGTTAAACCACGCCTCCCTGGATGATCTCCTCGCCTTAAAACTCGGTTACCGTGCCAAGTATATCAAGCGGACCTGCGAAGACGTCTGCTCCGGAAAGATGGATCTTGACCGTCTGCGGGGACTGAATTATTCCGACTCCATGGAAGCTCTTCTCTCCTGCTACGGAATAGGCGTCAAAGTTGCCAACTGCATCTGCCTCTTCGGTCTGCACCATATCGGTGCCTTCCCGGTGGACACCTGGATCAAAAAGATCCTGCTGCGGGAGTATGCCCCGAAAAGCCGCTGCACCAGTCATGTTCCCGAATCACGGCTCTGCGAGGCGCTGATCGAAGAAAATTTCTCGAAATATCCGGGGTTCGCCGGTGTACTGCAGCAGTATATCTTCTTTTATGAGAGAGAGTTCTCATCAAAAGCAGTCCAGACTGCTAACGTCTAGGACCTGCTGCCGGCAGCTTCTTCCAGATGCACGACTATAAAAAGCCACCGGAATGATAATTTTCACTTTCATCCCGATGGCTTAATATTTACTCTATTTCCCGTTCCAGCACACATTTCATGTGCCGGCACCGGCAATTTCTATCTCTTATTTGATCTCATCCGCAATGTCATAGATCAGCTTCTCCGTATCATCCCATCCAAGACATGGATCCGTGATGGATTTTCCGTAAATATGCTCGCCGATCTTCTGACTGCCCGGCTCTAAGTAGCTCTCAACCATAACGCCCTTGATGAAGTTGTGGATCTCCTCCGAGTGACGGCGGCTGTGAAGAACTTCCTTCACGATACGGATCTGCTCCATGTAACGCTTGTTGGAGTTGGAGTGGTTAGCGTCAACAATGCAGGCCGGATTCAACAGCTCCCGCTCCTGATACAGGCTGTAGAGAAGCTCCAGATCCTCATAATGATAGTTCGGCAGGCACTGACCGTGCTTGCTGACTGCGCCTCTTAAGATCGTGTGCGCCAGCGGATTACCCTTTGTCTCAACTTCCCATGTGCGGTAGATAAAATCATGACCATGCTGTGCAGCGTAAACGGCATTTAACATAACACCGAGGTCGCCGCTGGTCGGGTTCTTCATTCCAACCGGAACGTCCATACCGCTGGATACAAGGCGGTGCTGCTGGTTCTCAACAGAACGCGCACCGATCGCGACATAGGAAAGTACATCGGAAAGGTAGCTGTAGTTTTCCGGATACAGCATCTCATCGGCTGTCGTGAATCCATAATCCTCGATCACGCGCATATGAAGCTTACGGATCGCTACAAGTCCTTCGTACATATTCGGCTTCTTCTCCGGATCCGGCTGATGAAGCATTCCCTTGTATCCGCCGCCTGTGGTACGCGGCTTATTTGTGTATACACGCGGTACGATAACCAGCTTATCCTTAACCTGCTCATTTACCTTGGCGAGGCGGCTCATGTACTCACATACAGCGTCCTCGCGGTCCGCGGAGCACGGTCCAATGATCACGAGGAACTTTTTGCTCTTTCCCGTGATAACATCCGCAACCTCTTTATCTCTTGCCGCTTTTAACTCCACGCACTCCGGTGTCAGCGGAAATTCCGCCTTGATCTGCGCCGGTGTCGGAAGTAAACTTTTGTAATTGAATGACATAATTTTCTCCCCCAAAATATTATTTTCATGTAGATTCAGCCCTGCCTTTCTATATCGAATATGAACCGCGAACCAACTGTTCCAGACTGCATCATTCAATATCCAAATGCTGGCAAAACCAAATCATCACCTTTTAAGCACGTATTTTATTTTTAAGCACTTTATCGCTTTTAACTGCTGATGTGTCCATTTCTAAAAATGTCCCGCGCTGCACATATGTCAGTGCGGGACATTTATTATTATAGTACACTTTTTTTAGGACTTCAAGTACTTATGTCTCTATATTCCTTTTTTTCGATGCTCCTTCCTCAATCTGCTTGCGTCCCGCTTGCCCGCATATATTTTGCATACTTTTTCTGGTAAAACAAAAACCTCAGAATCCTTATAAACAAAGGCTTCTGAGGCTCTCATAAGAGAGGCGGCAACCAGATTTGAACCTCCTGTCATCTCTCGAAACCCAGATAAAGAAAGGAGTTTACATGCCGATTGATGCTTGTGTTTGCGGGCGCAAACAGTGCGCAAACACATAAATCTCACCTTTTCTGGCTCTAAGTTCATTTTTTCTGATTTAATATACCGGTACATTGTAATGGTGCGTTGTTTATAAAAATGTCTCAAAAAGATATAAATTTATGTAATCGGAGGGTCACAGTCCCTACGCAGAGGGGCAAACCGCCTGCCATGTTGCGCAATTAGACGGTGCTGCTTGAGACGGATATCTAAGCGGACATTTTGTACTGGGCATATTTCTAGCAAAACTTGCAACCCATTTTATGGACCAAATACAACGAGGCTGTCGCATTAGCAATATTTTTGCTAGGCGACAGCCCCATTTATTATTACATTTGTAATGTAGCGGCCTCTTCAGAGTGCACGGATGGAAATGGAATGACATTTTCTGGAAGATGCTGTTCAGCTTCCCATAGTGTCAATTTCTGTTGCATATTCATCCAGCTCTCTGGAGAAGTATTCGTTGCTTTCGCGATGCGAATTGCCATATCAGGGCTTAGCATTGCTTTTTCATTTACAAACTCTGACAATGTCTTTCGACTGACCCCAAGCATTTTGGCAGCCTCTGTGATGGTAAGACCCAGCGGCTTTATAACATCTTCCAGGAGGACAGCTCCCGGATGTGTTGGTTTTCTATTGGTCATACATGTTCCTCCTTCTAATGATAATCTTGGTAATCTAGGAGATACGCATCCTGTCCTTCAAAATAAAATGTTAATCTCCAGTTGCCATTAACAGTAACAGCCCACATATCCTGTTTATCTCCTTTCAGAGGATGTAATCGATATCCTGGTAAATTCATATCCTGTGGACTTATACTTGCATCAAGACGATCAAGCATTCTTCCTAGTTTTGGCGCATGCTCTGGTTGGATTCCCTTCTTGGAACCACTTTCATAAAATTCCCTTAAGCCTTTGTGTGCAAATGATTTAATCATATTTATATTATACCGTGTAACGTTATGGGTGTCAAATAAGAAAATATAGTTCAGAAAAAATAAGATTCAGAAATTTTCCAGTTACCGTTTACTTGATAAGCATATCTGATGAACGAATGTGCGGAAGGTTCCTGGGAGCATCAGTATCCCGGACAGCATCCACGCCTGGTTCAGGCCGGGGAGATCAATCCATCCTGTAACCACAAAATAGAAAAACCCCGGAGTTGCAACCTCCGGGATTTTTCACATATTACTTGAGCACTTTTGTCGTTTTTGCCTAACGGCAGCCTAACATTAGTATAACATGTATGTTTTTTTCTGTATACCTAATAGTTTCCTTTTTTAATTTAATTTCTCGTATAATTAAAATAATCGCGCCATTCGAATTCTGTACGGTATCATTGTATTGCGATTATTACGGAAATGGTGCATTCGCATGTTACCCAGGCGCGCACTGGAAAGAGCTGTGCTTTCCGCATGCAGGGGGGGGAAAATCTCCCATGTTTATTTGCTCCCCGATATGCATCCTGTTAATGAAATTTTTTATGGTATGATTTCTTTATATAACAGAAAAAAAGCCATGAGGTGATCAACGATGAAAGAAAAATTTTTAATGGACCTGATCGGTTGCTATCGGGAGTATTTTCCGGAAAACATACCTGTTGAATGCCGAAAAACAGCGGCATTGATAGTATTCCGCTTTGCAATTCCAGATGAGGAATTAGATCATATATGTAAGTTGCTTATAGAGACTGAACTGGGAGAGCTGGAGTCGGCCGTGTATCAGGCATATCGCTTTTATATCAGCGAACCGTTCTGAGCGGCACTTGCATATATTTTACTGCACCAGGATCTTCCACTGTCAGAGGTCAGATATGGATTAACTGATGCCAGGCAACAATCCAGAACCAGAATCCGGAATACAAAAAAGGGAGAACAGTTCGTTGCAGAGCAGATGCAACGAATTGAGCGGATTAACCGGAATCTGCTTTTACTTAGTGAGGAAATACAGGCGGGCGAAGATTCCCACAATATTTAAAGCCGGATGACTACACGTAATCATCCGGCTTCTTTAACTGCTTAAAATAAATCGGTTGTAAAAAACATTTTCTGAGATGCGGATATTCTGGACTTCAGATCTGAAGGTATTTGAAAACTTTCCCCCTTTACTCTATGCCTAACGCTAAAGATATAAAACAAACAATATAGTTAAGCGAATAGTATTACTACATACACATATAAAAATGAATAATCCCTTACATTTTAGCCAAAAACTTACAGCGTTTTTATGATTTATTTACAAATATTGCATATTCAAAATAATTATGATAAAATTTACACACAATAAATGATGCGCCTAATTTTGAAATATTTAAACGTGAAAGGAATGATGCCAATGAATAAATGAACTTTTTTGAAGGAATTACTAATGACGGTGTTCCGGGATGGAATGTGGGACCTGTTTATACAAAATTGTCATAAGTATAAGAGGGTGAATACTGATGAACAAAAAATTGCATATATTTTTTTCTTTAACATCCTTTGCTTATATGCTATCTGTTAGCGTATATTTGCTTAATAGCTTTATAATGTTAAATGATACTATTTTTGCGGTTACCAGAATTTTAATGATATGTTGTTTGCTTATATTTTTACTGTTTGGATTAAAATTAAAAACAATTGCAAAAATAGAAGGGAATAATCAAACGCTAACCAAATTTCAACATATTCAAAAAGTATGGAGCATAGTCATAATAACTAGCCTAATAATTCTTGTTTTTAGAGATTTTGTATGAATATTATAGGGGCTGTTGCATTAACAAATATTTTTGCTAGGCAACAGCCCCTGTTCTGTAATGGAGCGGTTTCACCAGAATAACTTTTAACTTGGCACTTCACTACAAATAGAGATGATTCATCCAGCCTTGAGAATGGCAGATCCGGAAGCTTGAGCTAATTTCCGTTAGCATTAATTATAAGCAGTTCGATTTTAAGCCTGTAAATACGCAAATAACCCCTTACACAGAGGCAGATCGGCTACGGATCATTGAGCATTTATCCGGTGAGACTGACTTCTACTCCCTGGCCATTCTCTTTGATTTTCACATGGTACTGCGAATCGGAGAACTAAAGGGATTAAAATGGTCCGACATTGATGGGGATTTCATACGTATACAGCGCTTTATAGATGACAAGAACCGTGTCATCAATTCCATTAAGGGCAACACAGCAGATGGAATTCGCTCTATGCCGCTGACACCTGCAACAAAAGCGATTCTTAGCCAGGTCCGGAAGTTACAGCCTGACGATCAGGAATTTATTTTCTATCGTGGCGACAGCCCTTTGGCAACCGTTACCTTCAATCGGCATTTGAAAAAATGTTGTGACGAATTAGGGATTGAATACCGTTCCTCTCATAAGCTGCGTTTCTCGACAGCATCTATCATGTATAAGAACGGTATGGAAGACACCGAATTACAAAAACTGCTTGGACATACGACGCTTTCCATGACACGACACTATTTATGCAATATCACTTCCAACGAAGAGACTGCAAATAAAATGGCCGCTATCCTTGGTTAAAGGTATAGCGACCATTTTACTAACCTAATGAGAGAGTTATGAATGGCTGTTTGCGCAAAAAACTACTCTTCAAAATATTTTTTACGAGAGATAACTGAGACAAAGGATCTTATTGATCCGCAAATTTTTTATATGTATGAGCGGATCAATAATATTCATTGCCATTGATAGGCCCGCTTGCGCAAACGATATATAGTCTCTTTAATGCATTGGAAATGTGCCATATTCAAGATCAAATCAATTTATTGTATGAATATAGATAAATAACTGCCCATACAACACATTGTTTTCAGACCGCAAACACGCGCAAACATCAAAATTATAAGGCAAAAACCCCAGAACCCTTATAAATAAAGGATTCTGAGGCTCTCATAAGAGAGGCGACAACCAGATTTGAACTGGTGATCAGGGTGTTGCAGACCCACGCCTTACCACTTGGCTATGTCGCCATATTTAGTTAAATGACCCCAACGAGGTTCGAACTCGTGTTACCGCCGTGAAAGGGCGATGTCTTAACCGCTTGACCATGGGGCCTTAAATATATACTACCATATTTACATGCCTCTGTCAACCGGGTAGTATTACCAGTCATCAGGTTCATCGGATAGTACGAAAAAAGCTCCCCGAGTAGGACTCGAACCTACGACAGCGCGGTTAACAGCCGCGTGCTCTACCGACTGAGCTATCGAGGAATACTGAAGGAACATACCTTCAAAACCACATATTGAAATCCATCTTCACCGTTTCATCAACCAACCAGACCTTCCTGGATAAGCCCTCGACCGATTAGTAACAGTCAGCTCCGTACATTA